>JBDSYO010000520.1:0-3590 GCA_039925625.1 Lapillicoccus sp.
AGGTCTCGCCGTTGGCGCGGCGCCCTTATGACCTCCACCACGCGTGCCGGTCCACGTGGCTGGCAGCCGGAGTCCCCGCACGCAAGGGTCTATGCCCATGCCTTCGATGACCAGGAGGGTCTCTCCAGGCGCAGGATCGCAGCGGCCCTTGAGTCGTCTTGGCCAGAAATAAGCCGCGGATAGCCGTAGATGGCCGATCTGGCCGGACAGGGTCGGACAGGACGCAACAGCCCCTTACCGGCGTTCACGCAGGTCAGGGGCTGTTTGCGCTGGTGGTGGCAGGTGAAGGATTCGAACCTTCGAAGCTTTCGCGACGGATTTACAGTCCGCTCCCATTGGCCGCTCGGGCAACCTGCCGTGGTGCGCGCATGGAAGGATAGCAAGCAACCGGCGACGGCCCGAATCGGCGCCCAGCGCCACCGGATGCGCACCGGTCCCGGCTCTCACCAGGGCTCGACACCAGAGGAGGAACGATGGCCGACTCGTCGTTCGACATCGTCAGCAAGATCGACCACCAGGAGGTCGCCAACGCCCTCAACACGGCCGCCAAGGAGGTGGCGACCCGCTACGACTTCAAGAACGTCGGCGCCTCCCTCGAGCTCTCCGGCCCGGAGAAGGTGCTCATCAAGGCCAACTCCGAGGAGCGCGCGCTCGCGGTGCTCGACGTCTTCCAGACCTGGCTGGTCAAGCGCAAGGTCTCGCTGAAGCACCTCGACTACGGCAACGACGACAAGAAGCCGACGCCGCGCCTCTCCGGGAAGGAGTACCGCCTCGAGATCGGTCTCAAGGAGGGCATCGACCAGGAGACGGCCAAGAAGATCGGCAAGATCATCCGCGACGAGGGGCCGAAGTCGGTGAAGTCGCAGATCCAGGGCGACGAGCTGCGGGTCACCAGCAAGTCCCGCGACGACCTCCAGGCGGTGCAGCAGCTGCTCAACGGCAAGGAGCTCGAGACCGCTCTGCAGTACACCAACCGGCGCTGACGGGGCCGCTACCCGAACCGCTCGCGCGACAGCACGGCCTCCCCCAGGGCCGAGGCGCCGTCGACGATGTTGCGCCGCGTGGCCGGCGACAGGTCCCCGGCCAGAGCGGCCTCGGCCGCCTCCAGCGTCGCCCGCTCCACCACCCGGGGGAAGCCGAACCGCACCACCCGTGCGAGCGCGTCCTCACCGAGCGACGCGCTCAGGCGCGGGATGTCGGTGAAGAAGCGGTGCGCATACGGCCGGACCAGCCCGACGTCGGTGGTGGCCCAGAGGCCGTCGAGCAGGGCGATCAGCTCATGGTTGGAGCGCCCGGATGCCGGGCGGACGACCTCGGCCCACGCCCACGCCTTGGCCTCCTGCGTGGGCAGGGCAGCCCGGGCACGGAGGGCGGCCAGGCGCCCGGCGAAGGTGCGGTCGGCCGCCTCCGCCCGGTCCAGCTCCTCGGGCGCCATGGCCCCACGCCGGGCAAGGTTGCCGAGCACCAGCCACCGAAGGTCGGTGTCGTCGTCGAGCCCGGCCGGTACGGCGGCCCCGGCCAGCCAGCCGCGCAGCAGAGGGATGTCGCCGCTGCACTCCGCCACGGTCCGGGTGGCGATGACGGCCGCGCTCGACGCCGGCCCCGAGCGGGCGAGGAGGGCCGTCGCGGCGCCCGCGAGCCGTTCCCAGGCCTGGTCGTGCTCGTGCTCCACCAGGAACTCCGGCACGAAGCGCCGGATCGCGGTGACGGCCAGCCGCTCGAGCAGGTGCGCGGAGGTCTCGGCCACCCACTCGGTCTCGATGAGGCCGAGCACCCGGCGCGGGTCGAGGTCGCCCTGCGAGACCGCGTCGACGAGCGACGACCAGACGACGACCCGCGCGGGACCCTCCGGTATGCGGGCCAGCCCGCCGGGCAGCGCGGCCAGCGAGGCGTCGTCGAGGACGACACCCGCCCAGGTGAGGTCGGAGGCGTTCGGCACGAGCACATCGGGGACCGGCCGGCCGGCCAGCTCTGGCAATGGCGTCACCGCACCGATGGTGCGCACAAGGGTCCGCAGCATCTCGGCGCCGTCGGTCCAGCCCACGACGTCGACGACGTGCACGCGGTCAGCGGGGTGGGCCACGGGCACCTCCCGCAGCAGCACCGCGTCGACGACCACGCCGTCGGCGGCGGAGAGCTCGACCCGTAGCCGGTCGCGGTCGGCGGTGCGCAGCCAGGCGTCGCACCAGGGCGCCAGGTCCTCACCACCGGCGCGCTCGAAGGATCCCACCAGGTCGGCGAAAGTCCCGTTGCCGTAGGCGTGCTCGTGCAGGTAGGCCGAGAGCCCGGCCACGAACACGTCGTCGCCGAGGTAGGCGCTCAGCTGCCGCACCACCGAAGCCCCCTTGGCGTAGGAGATCCCGTCGAAGTTCTGCAGGGCGGCCGCGGCGTCGAGAGCCGGTGTGCCGGCTACCGGGTGTGTGCTCGGGCGCCGCTCCGCGGCATACCCCCACGTCTTGCGGACGATGCCGAACGACGTCCACGCGTCCTGGTAGGCCGTCGCCGCCATGAGGGTGGCGGTGCCCAGGTACTCCGCGAAGGCCTCGTTGAGCCAGAGGTCGTCCCACCAGCGCATCGTCACGAGGTCGCCGAACCACATGTGGGCCATCTCGTGCTCGATGGTGCGGGCCGACACGAGCAGCGCCTCGCCGCTGGGCGTGCCCCGGAACAGCCGCTCGTCGCGCAGGGTGACGCACCCGGGGTTCTCCATCGCGCCGGCGTTGAACTCGGGCACGAAGACCTGGTGGTACTCACCGAACGGGTACCGGATGCCGAAGAGCCGGTGGTAGTGGTCAAGCCCCTGCCGCAACAGCCGGAGGATCTCGTCGCCCCATCGCTCGAGCGGCCCCGCCAGTGACGCGCGGGCGTGCAGGCCGATCGGTATGCCGTCGTGCTCCCCCCGGCGGCACACCCACGGGCCGGCGCAGACGGTCACCAGGTAGGTCGCCAGCGGTGGGGTCGGCGCCAGCACCCAACACCCGCTCCCCGTATGCGTCGCCGCGCCGTTGCCGACGACGCTCCAGTGCTCGGGGGCCCGTACGCGCACCGTGTAGGTCGCCTTGAGGTCCGGCTGGTCGAAACACATGAACACGCGGGGAGCCGCGGCCAGGAAGGAGTGCCCGTAGAGGTAGACCTCACCGTCGGCCGGGTCGACGGCGCGGTGCAGCCCCTGTCCGTCGCGGCTGTAGGCCATCGTGGCGGAGCAGACCAGCGTGTGCTCGCCGGGGACGGTCCCCAGGTCGAGCTCGAGTCGGCCGTCGGTCACCGCCTCGGGGTCGAGCGGCCGCCCGTCGAGGACGACCGAGTCGACGGTCAGCGCCTGCACGTCGACGAAGGTCACCGCATCGGCGACCCGGCCGCGGAACCGGATGGTGCTCCGACTGGTGAAGCTCTCGGCCCCCGCATCGACGCCGGCGCTGACGTCGAGCTCGATGTCGTAGCCCAGCACCTCGATCGCCGCGGCACGGGTCAGCGCCTCGTCCCGAGTCAGGCTGGCCACGTCCCAGCGTCGCACGCTGGGCGTCGCTCGCGGTCCGACACCCGTAAGTACCCACGAGATCCCCGTCTGACCCCGGAATGCGGGGGGTCGG
>JBDSYO010000521.1:0-3693 GCA_039925625.1 Lapillicoccus sp.
GGCTGCCGGACGAGCGCCCGGTGCGGGTCACGGTGCGCACGGAGGACGGACGCTCCTACACCGCCGACGCCCCGAACCCGATCGGCGACGCCGACCATCACCCCCTCGCCGAGGCCGGCATCGTCGCGCTGCTCCAGGGCTGGCTGGACGATCCCGACGCCGTCGAGAGGGTGCGGCGGGTCGCCGCCGGGCTGCCGGACGCGCCGCACGTCGCCCCGTTGCTGCGCGAGCTCACCGCATGACCGTCCACCGAGAAGGAGCGCCCGTGCACGTCTGGTCCGTGACCCCGATCCACGTCGACCCCCAGGAGCTGGCGCGCCGGCAGGCCCGGTACGACGCCCTCAGCCCCGCCGGGCTGCGGGTGGAGCTGGTCGACATCGGCGCCGACGCGCCGCGGCAGCTGGCCACCGAGCAAGACGTGCGCGACTCCGAGGGCCTGGTCGCGGAGGCACTGCGCAACGCGCCCGACCACGCGAACGCCCTGCTCCCCGACTGCTTCCTCGACCCCGGCGTTGCCGAGCTGGCCGCCGAGCTCGACCGACCGGTGTTCGGGCTGCTGCGGACCTCAGCCACCTGGAGTGTGCTGTCGGGTTGCCGGTTCGGTGCCGTCACCCGCAACGCGGCGATCGGCGCCGAGGCGGAGCGACAGGTCGAGCACTACGGGTTCGGGGCGTCGTTCACCGGGGTGGACGTGCTCGACCTCGACGTCGACGCGATCCACGAGAGTGACCGGTGGGGCGACGCGCTGCGCCAGGCCGTGCGCCGTAGCGACCGCGCCGGGGCCGGCGCCCTGCTCAACGGGTGCAGCGCCGTCGACCTGCCGGCGGACGCGGCCGGCTGGCCCGTGCGCGTGGTGGACCCGACCGCGCTGACGCTGCGGCTCATCGCCGCCGGGGAGCTCGCATGAGCACGCACGACACGGACGGTCCGGACCTCGTCGTCGCGGGGGCCGGCGGCGGGCTGGCCGCAGCCCTTCGCGCCGCCGAGCTCGGCCTCGACGTACTCGTCGTCGAGGTCAGCGAGCACTTCCGCCGGGGCAACAACACCTCGATGTCGACGGCCATGGTGCCGGGCGCCGGCACCCGGTTCCAGCGCGAGGCCGGCCTCGACGACTCCCCGGCACGGTTCCTCGCCGACGTCATGGCGAAGACCCATGACGAAGCCGACCCGCGCCTGGCCGCGGCGCTGACCGACGTGAGCGCACGGCTCGTCGAGTGGCTGGTCGACAGCGTCGGCCTCGACCTGCACCTCGTCACCGACTTCCACTACCCCGGCCACTCGGTCGACCGCTGTCACACCCTCGAGGGCCGCCACGGCACCGCGCTCCTGGACCACCTCGTGCAGCGCGTGCACGACCACGACCGTATCGACCTCCTCGTGCCGGCGCGGCTGGTCGACGTGCGGCTCGACGGCGGCCGGGTCGTCGGTGCGGTCCTGGAGTCGCCCGACGGCTCCACCGAGGAGGTGCCGACCCAGGCGGTGCTTCTCGCGACCAACGGCTACGGCGCCGACCGCGACCTCGTGCGCGAGCACCTGCCCGAGATCGCCGACGCGATCTACCACGGCAGCGAGGCGTCGCGCGGTGACGCGTTGCGCATCGGTCGCGCGCTGGGCGCCGAGGCCGGCTTCCTCGACGCATACCAGGGGCATGGTGCGCTGGCCCAGCGCACGTCGACGCTGGTCGGGTGGGCCACGGTCATGCACGGCGCCGTCATCGTCGGTGCCGACGGTCGCCGGTTCGGCAACGAGACCTCCGGCTACAGCGAGTACGCCGCGGTGATCGCCGCCCAGCCCGGGGCGGCGGGGTGGATCGTCCTCGACCAACGCATCCACGACGCCTGCCTCGTCTTCACCGACTTCCGGCAGACGGTCGACGGCGGCGCGCTGGTCTGGGCCGAGGACGTCGCGGGCCTCGCGGCCGCCACGGGCCTGCCCGCCGACGCCCTGGCCGAGGAGCTCGCGGCCACCGCAGGTCTGGCCCTCGACCCGTCGACCGGGTCGGACCGGTTCGGGCGCACGGACTTCGAGGCACCGCTGCAGCCGCCCTACGCCGCCGTCAAGGTCGTGCCCGCGCTCTTCCACACGCAGGGCGGGCTCGTCGTCGACGGGTCCGCGCGCGTGCTGCGCGAGGACGGCACCCCCATCGCCGGCCTGTACGCGTCGGGCGGGGCGGCCGAGGGCATCTCCGGTCACGGTGCGGCGGGCTACCTCGCGGGCAACGGGCTGCTCCCCGCACTCGGTCTCGCCTTCCTCGCCGCCGAGGACGTCGCCGGCGCCACCCCCCACCCGTCAACCGGCGTCACCCCCCACCCGACCCTCCCGGAGGCACCCGCATGAGCCGTCTCAACACCCTCGTCAAGAACGTCACCGTCGTCCGCCCGGACGCCGGACCCGACGACGGCGAGCAGCTCGACATCGGCATCACCGACGGCTCGTTCACCCGGCTCGAGGCGAACATCCCGGCCGAGGACGCCGACGTCGTCATCGACGGGCGGGGGCTGCTGGCCTTCCCCGGCGTCGTCGACGCCCACCAGCACTGGGGCATCTACAACTCGCTGTCCGACGACACCGACACCGAGAGCCGGGCCAGTGCGCAGGGCGGGGTGACCACGGGCCTGACCTACATGCGTACAGGGCAGTACTACCTCAACACCGGCGGACCGTACCGCGAGTTCTTCCCCAAGGTGCTCGCCGCGTCGGAGGGGCGCTCGTTCATCGACTATGCGTTCCACCTGGCGCCGATGTCACGCGAGCACATCGACGAGATCCCCTCGATCATCACCGATCTCGGCGTGACGTCGTTCAAGATCTTCATGTTCTACGGCAGCCACGGCCTGCACGGCGCCTCGGCGGACCAGAGCTCGTTCCTCATGATTCCGCCGAACGAGCGCTACGACGTGGCGCACTTCGAGTTCGTGATGCGCGGCATCCAGAAGGCGCGCGCGGAGCACCCGGAGCTGGCCGACCAGATCTCCCTCTCGCTGCACTGCGAGACGGCCGAGATCATGACGGCCTACACGAAGCTGGTGCAGGAGGCCGGGTCGCTGACCGGGCTCGCGGCGTACAGCGCCTCGCGGCCGCCGCACTCCGAGGGCCTCGCCGTCACCACGGCCGCCTTCCTCGCCGACGAGACCGGCCTGCCCAACATCAACCTGCTGCACCTGTCGTCGGCCAAGGCACTGACCGCGGCGATGCGGATGCAGGCGACCTTCCCCCACGTCGACTTCCGGCGCGAGGTCACCATCGGCCACCTGCTCGCCGACATCACGACCACGCACGGACTCGGCGGTAAGGTCAACCCGCCGCTACGGCCGCGCGAGGACGTCGAGGCGCTGTGGGAGCACATGCTCGCCGGCCACCTCGACTGGGTCGTCAGCGACCACGCCTGCTGCAAGGACGAGCAGAAGTTCGGCGACCCGCGGGACGACATCTTCGCGGCGAAGTCGGGGTTCGGCGGGGCCGAGTACCTGCTGCCGGGGCTCGTCAGCGAGGGCCGGAAGCGGGGGCTCTCCTACCGGCGGATCGCCGAGCTCACGTCGTGGGCGCCGGCCCGCCGCTACGCCCTCCCGACCAAGGGCACCATCGGCGTGGGCTACGACGCCGACTTCTGCCTCGTCGACCCGTCGGCGTCGTGGACGGTGCACGCCGAGGACTCGGAGTCGACGCAGGAGTACACCCCGTTCGAGGGGTTCG
>JBDSYO010000522.1:0-5450 GCA_039925625.1 Lapillicoccus sp.
ACGGCTCTGAACCGGATCGACGCCCACTCCGAGACCACCGTGATGATCGGCGACCGGATGGACACCGACGTCATCAGCGGGCTCGAGGCCGGCCTGCGGACCGTGCTCGTGCTCACCGGATCCACCCAGCGCGAGCAGGTCGAGGCCTACCCCTACCGCCCGACCCGCATCGTCGACTCGATCGCCGACGTCATCCCCATGGTCGACGAGCTCAGCCGCCGCTGAGCCCATTCTGTATGCCGCCTCCTGCCACCGACGCCGACGTCCCCGCCTACTGGCGCGATCTGGGGCTGCCGGGTCTCGCCGACATCCACGTGCACTTCCTGCCGCCATCGGTCCTGGCCAAGGTGTGGGCCTACTTCGACGCCGCAGAGACGAACTACGGGATGCCCTGGCCGGTGCGCTACCGCGGCAACGAGACGGAACGGCTCGACACCGTGCGGCGGCTGGGCCTGCGGGCCATCCCGTCGCTCACCTACCCCCACCGGCCGGGGATGGCTCACTGGCTCAACGACTGGTGCACCGACTTCGCCGCTCGGGTCCCCGACGCGGTGCACTCGGCGACCTTCTTCCCCGAGCCCAGAGTCGAGGCCGACGTCCGGAACGCGCTCGCAGCCGGCGCCCGGCTGTTCAAGGTGCACGTGCAGGTCGGGGTGTTCAGCCCGGTCGACCCCTTGCTCGAGCCCGCGTGGGCGCAGCTCGAACGGGCGCAGGTCCCGGTGGTCATCCATGCGGGCTCGGCTCCGCGGGCAGGGGAGCACACTGGCCCCGCGCCGGTCCGCGAGCTGCTGAGCCGGCATCCCCACCTCGTCCTCGTCGTCGCTCACCTGGGGATGAGCGAGTACCACGCGTTCGCCGACCTCGCCGAGGAGTACGACGGCGTCCACCTCGACACGACCATGGCCGGCACGGACTTCACGGAGGCGTTCGCGCCGCTACCCGACGACTACATCCCGCGGCTGGGCGGGCTCCAGGACAAGGTCGTCCTCGGCGCCGACTTCCCCAACATCCCCTACCCCTATGCGGAGCAGATCGGCGCGCTCGACCGCATGGCCGACCGCGGTGGGCTGGGTGAGGACTGGCTACGGAAAGTATTGTGGGACAACGGCGCCCGGCTGATGGGGTTGCCGCCGCGCACGCCTGGGTGAGGTCAGAAGTCGCGGCCGGCGGGGGGTCCGGCCGTGACGGCGAACGGTGACGGGGCGGCCAGCCCGGCGTCGCGGAACGCCCCCTCCACGGCCTCACTGATGCGGTCGGCGTCGACGGCACGCACGAGGGCGATGGCCGAGCCGCCGAAGCCGCCGCCGGTCATCCTGGCGCCGAGGGCCCCGGTGGTGACGGCGGTGTCGACGACGAGGTCGAGCTCGCGGCACGACACCTCGTAGTCGTCGCGCAACGAGGCGTGCGAGGCGAGGAACAGTCGACCTACCGCGGCGAAGTCGTGCTCCCGCAGGGCGGAGACGCACCGGCGGGTGCGTTCGATCTCTGTGACGACGTGACGCATGCGGGCCCGGGTCTCGTCGTCCGCCAGCCGGCTCAGCGCGTCGTCCAACCCGTCCGGCGACACCTCGCGGAGCGTCGTCACGCCGAGGGTGGCCGCGGCTTGCTCGCACGCAGATCGCCGCGCTGCGTACTGGCCGTCCACCAGGGCGTGCTCGGCGCGGGTGTCGACGACGAGCAACGCCAGACCCGCGGCTTCCAGGTCCACCGGCACCTGCTCGACCTCGCCCGACCGGCAGTCGAGCAGGATGGCATGACCGGCCGTCACCCGAAGCGACGCGGCCTGGTCCATGCCGCCTGTGGGAGCGCCGGCGATCTCGTTCTCGGCGCGCTGGCAGAGCGCAGCGGCCCGCGCTCGGCCGACGTCGTCGGCGAGCAACCCCAGGTCGAGCAGGTCGGAGAGGGCGGCCATGAGGCTGCACTCCAGGGCCGCCGAGCTCGACAGACCGGCACCGACCGGCACGTCGCTGGCCACCGCCACGTCGACCCCAGGCACCTCGACGCCCTGCTGCCGCAGCGCCCAGCACACACCCGCGAGGTATGCCGCCCAGCCGCGCGGCTTCCCGGGCGCGATGTCCGCGACGTCGAGCTCGACCACGCCACCGGTCGTGGAGGTCGACGTAGCCCGGAACCGTCCGTCGGCGCGCAGGCGCACCGCGGCATACGTGCGCTGGGGCAGTCCGATCGGCAGCGCCAGCCCGCCGTTGTAGTCGGTGTGCTCCCCGATGAGGTTCACCCGACCGGGTGCCGACCAGACGCCGTCGGGATCGTCGCCGTAGGCGGCGGAGAACGCGGTGGCGGCGACGTCGTCGGCGGGCACCGGACCAGCCTGTCACAATGCCACGCATGTCCTTCGCGGCCTCCGCCTCCGACGTGACTCTGGTCGGGGTCTCCATCCCCATCCCGGCGCCGTTCGGTGAGGAGCTGCAGTCGCGACGGGCGTCCTACGGCGACCCACTGGCCCGCGTGACGCCCGCGCACATCACGCTGCTGGGCCCCACCGAGGTGGCGGGCCATGATCTCGCCGACCTCGAGCGCCACCTGTCGACCGCGGCGGCCGACGTGCAGCCGTTCGTCGTCGTGCTCCGCGGCACCGGCACCTTCCGACCCCTGTCCGACGTCGTCTTCGTCCAGGTCGCCCGCGGGATCTCGGGGTGCGAGCAGCTCGAGCTCGACATCCGTAAGGGGCGGTGGGGCACCCAGCTCGCCTTCCCCTACCACCCGCACGTCACCGTCGCCCACGACGTCACCGAGGCGCAGCTCGACCGGGCCTTCGACGAGCTGGCCCAGTACGTCGCGACGTTCGAGGTGCGAAGCTTCCACCTCTACGTGCAGGACGGCGGGGGGGTCTGGGTCCCCGTCCGGGAGTTCCCGCTGGGCGGGGAGCTCGCATGAAGCCGCTGTGGGCCCGGATCCAGCGGCTCAAGGCCTACCGGGCCAACCAGCGCTACAACGAGGTCCGGGGCAACCTGCTGTCGGCCGGCATCGCCTACTACGCCTTCTTCTCGATCTTCCCGGCGGTCGCCATCGCCGCCGTGGTCTTCGGTTTCTTCCTGCGCGGCCGGCCGGAGCTGCTCGCCAGCGTGGGCTCGGCCATCAACGACGCGTTGCCCGGCTTCGTCCAGACCACCGCGAACCCGAGTGGCCTGATCCGCCTCCAGGCCCCGGCACTGTCGCTGCTGACCATCGGTGGGATCGTCGCCGCCGTGAGCCTGGTGCTCGCGGCGGCGGGATGGATCGGCTCGTTCCGCGACGGCATCCGGGCGAGCCTGGGCGCCGAGGGGTCGCCCGGCAACCTCCTGACCGACCGGCTCCGTGACCTGGGGGTGTTCGCAGCGCTCGGCCTGGCGTTCCTGCTCTCCGCCGGGCTCACCAGCCTCCTTGGGGCGGCCTCCGGCTGGGTGGCCGACCATGTGGGGCTCGGTGACCACACGCTCGTCGTCCGCGCGATCGGGCTCCTCGTCGGGTACGCCATCGACGTCGCCGTCCTCGTGCTGCTGCTCCGCGTCCTCTCCGGCCTCGCGCTGCCGTGGCCCGTCGTGCGCCAGGCCGCGCTGGTCGGCGGGTTCGGGCTCTCCGTCGTCAAGCTCTTCGGCGTCGAGCTGATCGCGGCGTCGACCCGCAACCCGCTCCTGGGCTCGGTGGCCCTCGTCATCGGCCTGCTCTTCTGGCTCAACCTCATCGCCCGGCTCGTGCTCCTGTCGGCCTGTTGGGCCTACCTCGACATCGCCGCCGAGTCTGCCGCGCATACCGCCGGAGAAGAGGTCCTCGCCGGGGTCGAGGACGCGTTCTCCGACGCCGTCGACGCCCCGGCACTGGCCGAGACTGCGCCCCCGCCGAGACGGCTCCCGGTGCGCGTCATCCTCCCGGTCGGGGCCGCCGACGGTGTGGTCGACCCCTACTCGTCCCGGCAGCGTGACCGCGCGTCGCTCGCTGCAGGCGTCGTCCTCGGCGCCGGAGCCGTGCTGAGCGCCCTCCCGGTCGTCAGCGCGTTACGCCGCCGCCGCTGAGTCCTGCGGACTGACGGTGGGTCAGCGACCGCGACGCACGCGCACCCGCCGCAGCGCCAGGCCCGCCAGCACGAGGACGGCGAGCACCGCATACGTGACCGGGCTGCGCGCGGCGTCACGGGCCGAGCCGAGCAGGAACGGGGCGGGGTTGCCGCCCGCGCCACCCGCCGGTCGGGCGGCCGCGAGGGCGGGCGACGTCGTGGACGTCGACCCCATCGGGAGCGGCTCCTCGGGCGCCGCGGACGGTGACGGGGTGCCTGCGGTGGTGGGGGCCGGGGCGCCGCCCAGCTCCGGGGGCTTGGGGGCGCCGTCGACGAGCCGGCCCACCGGCGTCACCGCGCTCGCGTTGGCGAAGGCCCAGTCGAGCAGGGCGGCGCTCGGCTGCCAGCTCGGGACCACGGTGCCGCCCATCTGGGTGACGAGGAACGTCCGCCCTCCCCGGGTCGCCGCGCCGATGAAGGTGTGCCGGGCCTGCGTCGTGTAGCCGTTCTTGATGCCGATCGTGCCCGGGTACTTCTCCAGGAGGGTGTTGTGGTTCTGGATGGCGAACGGCGCGTACGCCTTGCCGTTGCGGTCGGTGCCCCCCGGGAAGGTGTAGTCCTTGGTGACGGCGTAGCTGCGGTAGGCGGGCAGCTTCATCACGGCCCGCCCGAACAGCGCCAGGTCGTAGGCGCTGGACCGCTGCTGGGCGGCGTCGAGCCCCGACGGGTCGACGGCGATGGTGTCCCACGCGCCCAGGCGCCCGGCCATGGCGTTCATCGCAGCGATGGTCTTGTCCCGGCCCCCGTAGGCGTCGGCCAGCGCATACGCCGTGTCGTTGCCGCTCATGAGGACCAGTCCGTGGAACAGGTCGGTGACCGAGTAGGTGGCGCCGGAGACCATGCCCACCCGGGTGCCGTCGGCGGTGACCTCGGAGTCCGTGGCGGTGACCTTCGAGGTGGGGTCGAGCGCCGGCAGGACGACGAGCGACGTGAGCGTCTTCAGGGTGCTCGCCGGCGGGAGCCAGGCGTGGGGGTTCTTGGCGGCGATGACGGCCCCGGTGTCCATGTCGGCGATGACGTAGGAGGTATCGGTCACCACCGGGGGGTCGGGCACCGTCGCCGGCTTGTCGACGATGACCCCACCTGAAGCGAGCCGCGCCCCTCCGACCGTGTGGTCCGGCGCGACCACCGGAGCGGGGAAGGGGGTGGGCGGCACGACCACGCAGGTCGACAGCACGGTGCTCCCGTCGGGCCGCGTGCTCGCCGACGGGTTGGGCTTGGGGGTCTTCCCCGGGGTGGGGGGCTGGGTGATGAGGGTCGGGCCCTGATCGGGGGGGCAGCTGGCCGCCGGAGCCGGTGCGGGCGCCGGGGTGGTGTCAGAGGGCGCGGCGCTCGCAGACGTCGAGGAGCCGATCACCAGAGCCAGGCTGGCGAGACAGGTCACGACGGGTGCGCGAAG
>JBDSYO010000523.1:0-3223 GCA_039925625.1 Lapillicoccus sp.
CCGCGCCGCCGCAGCCGGTCCCAGTGGGGCAGCGACGCGCAGGCGAAGTGGCCCTCGTAGAGGAGCACCTGGTCGGGTGGGTCGTCCATGAGCCGCTCGATGGCCGGGTCGTAGACCCCGGCGAAGACCGGCCGCTCGCGCAGCACCGAGCCGTGCAGGATGTCGCGGCGGCGTTCCCTCTGGGACGACCATCGCACGGTGCCGTAGTCGATCGCGAGCTGCTCGACCCCCTCGACGGGCATCGCGCCTGGCGTGACGACGACGGCCCGGCCGCCGAGCCGCTGGTGAGCCCGGGCCAGGTGCTGGGCGACGTGGAAGACCGTCCCACCCCGGGTCTGGGCCTGCGGCATGGTGACGTGCGCGGCATACGGCAGGGCAGGGAGGCTCATGCGCTCGTCACGCGTGGCTGAAGGTACGCCGGTAGTCGGTGGGCGGCACGCCGACCTGGCGCTGGAAGTGGTGGCGCAGCAGGGCCGCGCTGCCGAAGCCGCTGCGGGTCGCCACCTGCTCGATGCCGAGGTCGCTGCCCTCGAGGAGCTCCCGGGCCCGGTGGACCCGCTGGCGCGCCACCCAGCGTGCGGGTGTGGTGCCGGTCTCGGCGACGAAGCGGCGGGCGAGGGTGCGCTCCGACATGGCCGCCCGCTGCGCGAGCATCGTGACCGGCTGGTCCCGGTCGAGGTGCTCGAGCATCCACGCGAGCACGCCGCTGAGACTGTCAGCCGTGCAGGCCGGGATCGGGGTGTCGACGAACTGGCGCTGCCCCCCGTCACGCTGGGGCGGCACGACCATCCGCCGGGCGATCGCCGTCGCGACCGTCGCGCCCAGCTCGCGGCGTACGAGGTGGAGGCACGCGTCGATGCCCGCGGCCGTGCCGGCGCTGGTGATGACGTCGCCGGTGTCGACGAAGAGGACGTCGCGGTCCACGGCGGCCTTCGGGTATGCCGCGGCCAGCTCCTCCGTGTTCATCCAGTGGGTGGCGCACGCCCGGCCGTCGAGCAGTCCGGCGGCGCCGAGGAGGAACGCCCCACTACATACCGAGAGGATCGTCGCGCCGGCGGAGTGCGCCCGGCGTAGCGCCTCCAGCAGGGCGGGGGAGAACTCCCGACGCACGGTGGCGGGCACCGCCACGAGGTCGGCGCCCTCCAGCGCGTCGAGGCCGTGGGGCACGGTGAGGGAGAGCCCGTTGAGCAGGTCGACCGGGCGTTCGGGGTGCTCGGCGCACACCCGGAAGTCGAAGGCGGGCAGACCCTGCGCGGTGCGGTCGAGGCCGAACACCTCGTGGATGACACCGAACTCGAACGCCGCGACCTGGTCGGCGAGGAGGACGGCGACGGTATGCAGGGCCATGACCGCGCAGTCTGGCACATCTGGCAGGAAATTGTCGAGCAGGGGCAGATCTGCCACTCGTGGCGGGAAGTCAACGGGCGCACGATTACTGCCATGACCACCGTTGACACCCTCGTCCAGACCCTGACGTCCTCCGACGTGCTCGGCGCGCTCGCGCTCGTCCTCCTCCTGGCCGCGGTCGCTGTGTTGCTCGAGCACACCGACCGCGCCGCCGCCCGCCGGTCCTCCTCGGTCACCGGCGGCCGGACGGCCCCCGGCGACCGCGATGCCGCCCGGACGGCCCAGGACCTGCGGGCCCGGACCCTCTGACTCGACCATCCGACCCGACCGCGCCCGACCGCGCCCGACCGCTCGCCCGGCTGACTCGGCGCCGGTGCCATAGATTGGCCGCATGTCGCGTCCCCACGCCGCCGCCATCGTCGAGGACGCGTGGCACCGGCAGCTCGAGCGGGGCCTGCGCCGGCAGGGCTTCCAGAACCGGATCATCGGCCACGTCGGTTATGGCTCGACGTCGTTCGTCCGGGTCTTCGGTCGCGTGCTGCTCAGCCGCGGTAGGGACGACGTCGACGACGGCGAGGACGACGGTCCCGACCTGACCTTCGGTGGGTTGCGCTCGCAGTTCGGGCGTGACCGCGGCTGGCGCGCCTTCGTCACGGCGCCGGCGATGGACGTGCCGGTCTCGGTCGTCGTCGGCAAGCAGACCTTCCACGCCCGAAGCGACCGTTCGGGCCACATCGATGCGACCTTCCGTGACCACGCCCTGGCCCCCGGCTGGCAGAAGGTGAGCATCAGCGCGCAGGGCGCGGAGGCGGTCGAGGCCGACGTCCTCATCGTCGGTGACGACGAGCGCCACGGGCTGGTCAGCGACATCGACGACACAGTCATCTCCACGTCGCTCCCGCGGGTGATGATCGCCGCCTGGAACACCTTCGTGAAGCACGAGGGCGCCCGCAGCGTCGTGCCGGGGATGGCGCCGATGTACCGCGAGCTGCTCGCCGAGCACCCGCAGGCCCCGATCGTCTACGTCTCGACGGGCGCCTGGAACACCGCCCCGACGCTGACGCGGTTCCTGCGCCGCCACGGCTTCCCCGTCGGCCCGCTCCTGCTCACCGACTGGGGCCCCACCAACACCGGGTGGTTCCGCAGCGGCCAGGAGCACAAGCGTGCCTGCCTCGACCGGCTCGCCCGGGACTTCCCGCAGATCCGCTGGATCCTCGTCGGTGACGACGGCCAGCACGACCCGAAGATCTACCAGGACTTCGCCGAGGCCCGGCCCGAGGTCGTCGACGCCATCGCGATCCGCCAGCTGACGCCCACCGAGCAGGTCCTGTCCCACGGCCTTCCGGTCTCCAACGAGGAGCTCCAGCCCCGCAACAACCGCGCGCCCCGTGAGGTGCCGGTCTACTACGCGCCCGACGGCTACGGCCTCGTTCAGATCCTGCGCGCCGCCGGCAAGATCGGCGCCCGCACGTCCTGAGCCGTCGCGAACCCGAGCCGGACCTGCGTGCAGCCCAGGGGTGGCGCGGTCCAGGGGCGCGGTCCAGGGGTGGCGCGGTCCAGGCATACTCCGCACCAACATCTCCGCACGTGCTGACCTGTTGACGCCGATGTCCGATTTGTCGATGAACAGGTCAGCACGTGCGGAGTTGTTGGTGCCGGGGGGGCCTCGACTCTCGACGCGTCGCCACGATCGTCGACGCCGCCCAGGACGGGTCCGGTGAGAGGATGACGCCGTGCCCGAGCTACCCGAGGTGCAGGCTCTCGTCGACTTCCTCGCCGAGCGCACCGCCGGGCTGGCCGTGGCCAGCGTCGAGCTGGCGTCGTTCTCGGTGCTCAAGACCTTCGACCCGCCGCCGACCGCGATGGCCGGGTCCCC
>JBDSYO010000524.1:0-3384 GCA_039925625.1 Lapillicoccus sp.
GACCAGGAGAGAGACGGCTGCCTCGGTCGCGGAATGCGCCACCTTGAGCACCGTGGCGGCGCCCGACTCGATCGCCCGGCCGATGGACTCCAGGTCGCCGAAGAAGGATGCCACTCCCGACCCGAACGCGCCGCCGACCGTGGAGGTCAAGGGCGTGAGCGCGGGAAGGCCGGTCAGGTCGAGCAGCTCACACGCCGCAACCATCCAGTTCTCCTCGCACACGACACCAGCAACCAGTTCGCCGCGTACTACGCGGCGGTCTACGGCTGGATGACCAATGCGTTGAAATGGCTCAACATCCAGCCGCTCAACGAGGCGCTGGCCTACGTCCCGGTGGGGTCCTGGGGGCGTTCGACCTGATCTCGTGGGTGCCGCCGTTCGCCTACGACGTCGTGCAGGCCAAAGCCGCACACCGCTCGGGCCAAGGGTCCGCCCCCCTCCCCGGTCCAGGAACCACCGCTCCCCTGGGGAGCCGCCAACCGGGTACTGGGGCTTTGCTCTCGCCGTCCGCACCGCTACCGAGGTCCCAGCCCACCCCCCGCTCGGGGCGAGACGGATTGTCGGACAGCTCTGCGGCGGTCGGCCCTGCCCCCTCGGACCCGTCTGGACCCCTCAGCATTCTCGGGAGCGCACCAGGCACACCATCGTCCGCGCCCGTCCCGTGCTCGACGCAGCTGCGCCCCCCGTCGGCGCCGCAGCGACAGACAGCACCGCGGGCTTCGACGGAGTCCGTGCCGCCGAGGTGGCCGCCGGCCTGCTGGGTGCGGGGGCCGTCGCTGCGGTCGTCGCCCAGCAGGTACGCCACCGAGCGCGGGCTCGGGCCGCCGACAGCGGAGCTGACTCGGTTGCATCCTCTGAGGGCGACTAGGAGAGCATCCGCCAACGGGTCTGGGGCAACCGCGCGGCGGTTGTCTACGCCCGTGGGTGAGGTCGACACCGTCAGCCCGGCAGCGCCGAACGCTAGGTTGGGCGCAGCCGCGGCGGGCCACACCGCCGCGAGGAAGTCGAGGCAGGCCGTGCCGGCTCAGCAGCCCGCGTGGGCAGACGCATACCAAGCGGGCGTGCCGCTGCACCTCGACTACGGGGACACCACGGTGCTCGACCTGTGGGACCGCACCGTGCAGGCCTACCCGGAGCTGCCGGCGTTCGACTTCCTCGGTCGCACCACCACCTACGCCGAGGCCGCCGACGAGGTGAGTCGCGTGGCGGGCGGCCTGCACCGGCTCGGCGTCCGCCCCGGAGACAACGTCGCGCTGGTCATGCCCACCTGTCCGCAGCACCTGGTCGCCTTCTTCGCGGTGCTGCGTCTGGGGGCCACCGTCGTGGAGCACAACCCGCTCTACACCGTCGCCGAGCTGCGCCACCCCTTCGCCGACCACGGTGCCCGGGTGGCCGTCGTCTGGGACAAGGCCGTGCCGGTGATCGAGGAGCTCCGGGCTGGGTCGAGGCTGGAGCATGTCGTCGCGGTCGACATGACCACCATGCTGCCGTGGACCAAGCGACTGGCGTTGCGTATGCCGCTGAGCAAGGCCCGTGCGGCCCGCGAGCAGCTGACCGCCCCCGCTCCCGACGCGACCCCCTGGGAGAGGCTGGCTTCAGGTCCGCGGCTGGGCCAGGAGCACCCTCGCCCGGACCGGGAGGATGTCGCGCTGCTGCTCTACACCTCGGGGACGACAGGGGTGCCGAAGGGCGTGCCGCTGAGGCACCGCAACCTGGTGGCCAACGTGCTCCAGGGACGGGCCTGGGTGCCTGGGCTGGAGGAGGGCAAGGAGTCCGTGCTGGTCGCCCTCCCCCTCTTCCACGCCTACGGCGTGACGGTCAGCGTGCTGGTGGGCGTGGCACTGGCGGCGAAGCTGGTGCTGCTGCCCAAGCCCGAGACGGGCTTGATCATGGACGCGTTCGAACGCGAGGTGCCGAGCTTCGTCCCCGCCGTGCCGCCCATCTACCAGCGCATCGTCGACGAGGCAGGGCGCCGGGGCGTCTCGATCCGGGGCGTCCGCTACGCCCTGTCGGGCGCGATGCCGCTGCCCGCCGCGCTCGTGGAACGCTGGGAGGCCGCCAGCGGGGGTCTGCTGGTCGAGGGTTACGGGCTGACCGAGACGTCTCCGGTGATCGTGGGCAACCCGATGACGACGGCGCGACGGCCGGGTTCGATCGGGGTGCCCTTCCCCGACACGGAGATCCGCATCGCCGACCCCGACGACCTCGACCGGGAGGTGGTTCCGGGCGAGCGCGGTGAGCTGCTGGTGCGGGGTCCCCAGGTCTTCTCGGGCTATCGAGGCGTCCCTGAGGAGACCGCCGCGGCCTTCCACGACGGGTGGTTCCGGACCGGCGACATGGTCACCATGGCGCCCGACGGCTTCCTCACCATCGTCGACCGGCTCAAGGAGGTCATCATCACCGGCGGGTTCAACGTCTATCCCTCTGAGGTGGAGGCCGTGCTCCGGGCGCACCCCGGGGTCAGCGACGTCGCCGTGGTGGGCGTGCCCACGCCGGACGGCGGCGAGCAGGTGGTGGCCGCGGTCGTCCTGAGGGAGGGCTGTTCGGTGGAGCCCGAGGACCTTCGGGCGCACGCCCGTCAGGGGCTCACCGCCTACAAGGTGCCGCGGCGCGTCTTCTTCGTCGAGACGCTGCCCACCAACCAGATGGGCAAGGTCGTGCGGCGCGAGGTGGCGGCCCAGATCGCCGGCCGGGACTGAGATGAGCAGGCCTACCCCCACCGTCTACCTGACCGTGGGCCTCCCGGGCACCGGCAAGACCACGTGGGCGACGCAGTCGGCCCAGGATCTGCGGATTCTCAGGCTGACGCCGGACGACTGGATGGCCCCGCTGTTCCGGGTCAGCGACGTCGACGGGAAGCGGGACGTCTTCGAGGGTCGCCTCATCTGGGTCGCCCACGAGGTGGCCGCGAGCGGCTCGTCCGTCGTGCTCGACTTCGGGTGCTGGTCCTCCGAGGAGAGGTATGCGATCCGCGCGGTCGCGGACCACGCAGGAGCCGGCTTCGTGTTGCGGTACTTCGAGGTTCCGGAGCCGGAGCGGCGGGCCCGTGCGGACCGGAGGTGGCGGGACACACCGGGTACGACGTTCGAGATGACCGACGCCGACCACGACCGGTTCCTGGAGCTGTGCCGGCCTCCCTTGCCGGAGGAGCTGGCGTACGCGCCCCTGCCTCCCCCGCCGGCGGGGTCGGACACCTGGCTGCACTGGGCGGCCGACCGCTGGCCGACGCTCGGGAACCTCGGCGCTGAGTCCCTCGGATGACCCTGCTCGGGCTGCACGCCAGTCAGGTCACCTGACGGACCCGCCGGAGCGCCGGATGGCTTCGGCGATGGCGTGGACGCCGCGGACGAGCTGATGCTCGGAGAGGTTGCCGAAGGCGAGGAG
>JBDSYO010000525.1:0-4333 GCA_039925625.1 Lapillicoccus sp.
GAACCGCTCGCCCACCACCGCAGCCAGCCGGGCCGGGGTCCGCGCGTCGACGCCGGCCCGGCACAGGTGCCGGGCCACGAGCCCGCGGGTGTGCTTGGCCAGGTGGGTCGCGCCCGGCACCGCGACCTGCACCCACCGCGAGGCGAGGTCTCCACGCGGGGCCCAGGCCGCGGCATACGTGCTGCTGCGGGCGTCGACGACGAGCCCGCGTCCGGCCGTAGCGTGAAGCTCGGGGGCCAGGGGCCCGCGCCACACCGCGGCCAGGGGGCCGAGCGGGGGCAGGTTGACCTTCATCGAGAGCCGGTAGGCGGGGATGCGGTCCGCGAGGCGCAACGCACCGAAGAGCGCCGAGCACACCACCACCCACCGGTATGCGCGGCGCCGCGCCGCGGGCTCGAGGGAGGGCAGGTCGAGCGCCTCGTAGAGCACTCCGGAGTAGACCGCCGCGGCCGGTGCGGTGGGCGCCATGAGCAGACGCCCGTTCCGGGCGACCTCGGGGCCGAGGGTCGGGGGGACCCCGAGCACCGTGAGCGCGTCGGGGCGTTCGCTGGCCGTCACCAGGGCGGCCAGCACCGCGGAGCGGGTCGGACCCAGCCCGGTGTCGAACGAGAGCCGGCCGAGGTCGAGGGGGCGGCCGCGACGGCCGACCGGGACGGTCTTGCTCTCGGACGGCGGGAGCAGCAGGAGCACGGGCGGAACTCTAGGCGGCGCTCCTACCGCCCCCGTGCATAGGCTGCGCCCCATGCCGCAGCGCCCGATCAGGTTCCGTACGACGACCCCCGTCCCGGCGCACGCCGAGATCGACCAGGCGGCGCTCCTGGCGCGCTTCGAGGCGATCCGCGAGCAGCTGCACGTGACCGCGCAGTTCCCCGACGGCGTGCTGGCCGAGGCCGAGCGCGCCGCGCACGATGTCGTCCTGCCGACGCGCGACGAGACCGCCGTGCCGTTCGTGACCATCGACCCGGTCGGGTCGATGGACCTCGACCAGGCCCTGCACATCCAGCGCGACGGTGACGGCTACCGGGTGCGCTACGCGATCGCTGACGTCCCCGCCTTCGTGGCGCCGGGCGGTGCGCTCGACGCCGAGACCCGGCGACGCGTGGAGACGATCTACTGCCCCGACGCGCGGACCCCACTACACCCGCCGGCCATCGGCGAGGGTGCCGGGAGCCTGCTCCCTAACCAGGTGCGGCCGGCCTTCGTGTGGGACCTGCACCTCGAGGCCGACGGCAACGAGACCGGCGCTCAGGTCTACCTGGCCGTCGTCCGTAGCACCGCCCGGCTCGACTACGGCGGCGTGCAGAAGGCCGTCGACGACGGCACCGCCGACGAGGTCCTCCTGCTGCTGAAGGAGGTGGGGGAGAAGCGGATCGCGCTGGAAGCGGCCCGCGGCGGGGCGAGCCTGCCGCTGCCCGAGCAGGAGGTCGACCAGGACGACCAGGGCCACTTCGTGCTCGGCTTCCGCCCCCCGGTACCCGCGGAGGACTGGAACGCCCAGATCTCGCTGATGACCGGCATGGCGGCCGCCCAGATGATGCTCCGCGGCAAGGTCGGGATCCTGCGCACCATGCCCCCGCCCGACCAGGGCGCCGTGGGCCGGTTCCGGCGGCAGGCCCGGTCGCTCGGGGTCGACTGGCCGAAGGCGGAGCGCTACGGCGACGTCATCCGCCGGCTCGACCTCACCGACCCGCGCCACCTCGCGCTGGTCCACGAGGCGACCGCACTCTTCCGGGGGGCCGGCTACACGGCCTTCGACGGCCAGGTGCCGCAGCAGCAGGAGCACGCCGCGGTCGCGGCCCCGTACGCACACGTGACCGCCCCGCTGCGCCGCCTGGTCGACCGGTTCGGCTTGGTCGTCTGCGCCGCCCTGACATCGGGCGAGGAGGTGCCGGCGTGGGCTCGTGAGGCGCTCCCCGGCCTGCCGGAGACGATGAAGGCGGGCGACGCCCGGGCCAAGTCGGTCGAGCGGGCGTGCACCGATGCCGTGGAGGCCGCGGTGATGGCGTCGCGGGTGGGAGAGACGTTCAACGCCGACGTCATCGACATCGACCCGAAGCGGTCGGGGGTCACCGTCCAGCTGCTCGACCCGGCGATCGTCGCCCGCGCGAAGGGCGACGCCGAGCTGGGAGCCCAGGTGCGGGTACGCCTCGACGCCGCCGATGTCGCCACGGGCACCATCGCGCTCACGGTGGTGTAGCCCGGCGCCGGGCCCGCGGCATACCGGGCGGTGGTTCGGTACCGGGCGGGCTACTGTCGCCCCGTGGCCGCGAAGCGACGAGAGGGCGCCGTCGCGTTCGTGCTGGGCGGCGGCGGGATCCTCGGGGCGAGCGAGGTGGGCATGCTCCGGGCTCTGCTGCGCCAGGGCATCACGCCTGATCTCGTCGTCGGCACCAGCGTCGGTGCGGTCAACGGGGCGTTCCTCGCGTCCGACCCCACCCTGGTGGCCGTCGACCGGCTGGCCGAGATGTGGGTGCACGCCGCGGAGTCCGGGGTCTTCACCGACTCGGTGCTCGCCCGGGCCCAGCGGGTCGTGCGGCTGGCCGGCCATCTCCACTCCGGCGATGCGCTGGAGGACCTGCTGAGCGACGAGCTGGGAGCGCGTCAGATCGAGGAGCTCCCCGTGCGCTTCCAGTGCGTGGCCGCGCAGATCGAGACGGCGACGGCGCGCTGGTTCGACCGGGGCGGCGTCGTGGACGCGGTCATGGCCTCGTGCGCCGTGCCCGGTCTGCTGCCGGCGCGGGAGATCGGCGGGGCCCACTACGTCGACGGTGGCCTCGTGCACTCGATCCCGGTCTCTCGGGCCCTCGACCTGGGGGCGACCACCCTGTACGTGCTCCAGGTCGGCCGCATCGAGCACGCGCTGCGCGCTCCGCGGTGGCCGTGGGAGGTAGGGCTGGTGGCCTTCGAGATCGCCCGGCGCTACCGGTTCAACGAGGAGCTGGCCCGCATCCCCGACGGGATCGAGGTGCACGTCCTGCCGAGCGGCGCCGAGCGGTCGCCGTCGCTGTCTCTCAGCTACCGGGGCGCCCGGCTCGTGGCCGACCGCATCGAGATGGCATACGAGGCCACCGAGCGCTACCTGTCCAAGGCCGGCGTGGGGTGAGGCGTCCGTGAAGGCGTGGGTACCACCCCGGCTGCTGCGCCGGCTCGGGCACGTCCTGTGGCTGCCGGGAGCGGTGGTCCTCACCGCGGTTCTGCTCCCCTTCTACCTGGTCGGCGCGCTCGCCGCCCTGTTCACCCGGCGGATGCGGCTGCTGCGGGTGGTCAGCTTCGCGACGGCCTACATCTGGACCGATGTGGGGATGGTCCTGGGGTGCTGGCTGCTCTGGGCCGCCCAGCCCCTGCCGAGCCGCGACGAGACCCTCTGGCGCGAACGTCACGCGGCGCTGCTGAGCCGGGCGCTGGCGCTGCTCAGTGCCGCGTCGCACTCGATGCTCGGCTACCGCGTGGCTCTCGACGTCTGCCCCGTGCCCGCGTCGGACGCGCCCTTGCTGGTGCTCAGCCGGCACGCCGGTCCGGGCGACTCGTTCAGCATGGTGCAGCTGCTGTTGGCGACGTTCCGGCGGCGTCCCAAGGTCGTGCTCAAGGCTGCCCTGCAGTGGGACCCCGGCATCGACCTGCTGCTCAACCGGCTGGACTGCTATTTCCTGCCGTCGAGCAGCGGGGCGGGTGAGGACAAGGTCGACGCGGTACGCGACCTGGCCCTCTCGCTCGAGCCGAGGGAGGCGTTGCTCATCTTCCCGGAGGGTGGGAACTGGACGCCCAAGCGCCACGAACGGGCCGTGCGGTGGCTGCGACGCCACGGCCAGGCCGAACGGGCGGCCGAGGCCGAGGAGCTGGAGCACGTGCTCCCGCCAAGGCCGGGTGGGGTGGTCGCGACGCTGTCGGCCCGTCCCGACCTCGACGTCGTCGTCATGGCCCACACCGGTCTCGACCTGCTCGTCTCGCCGTGGGACATCTGGGCGGCACTGCCCATCGACCATCAGCCGAGGACCGTGCACTGGTGGGTGACGCCCGCCGCCGACGTACCCCGGGACGCGGCTGACATCCTCGCGTGGGTCGACGACGTCTGGGCCGACGTCGACGCCTGGATCGACGCCGAGAACGGCGGCGGCCCGGTCCTGCCCATCGTCACGCTGAAGCCGACCCCGGAGTCCGTGCCGGGCATACCGGTCGCTCCAGTCGTGGTGCATCCGCAGGAACCCGCGTCCTGAACCCCGCGGGCCTCAGCGGCGGGCGTTCTCGGCGTCGAGCCAGCTGCGCAGGTCGGTGCGGGCCCTCCAGACGGCGGAGCGCCGGGCGCGCAGGTCGTCGACCGTGGCGTCGCGTCCCG
>JBDSYO010000526.1:0-3954 GCA_039925625.1 Lapillicoccus sp.
CACGACGGCCCCGACGGCGCCCAGCGCCAGGGCACCCGCGGTGCCGAGCGCGGCGTACATCACCGTGACGAGCGAGGCGTCGAGCACGGCGCGCAGGAAGTCCGGCGACGTCGCCGGGTGGAGGACCGCCCCCATGAGCTGTTGGAGCTGGGGCAGGCCGCCGGTGTTGACGATGGCGTTCCCCGGCGTGGTCGCCCGCGCGAGCGCCCACGCTACGGGCACGACGATGGCCAGGGTGGCGACCGCGCGGCGCACCCCCACGCGCACCGCACCGACGCGCGGGCTGACGGGCTGCCGGTATGCGCGGGCCACCTCGTCGGGTGGGTGCAGGTCGAGCGACACGTCAGACCAGGGCGTAGAGCTCGTCGAGCTCAGTGTCGGTGAGCTCGGCGACCGGACGGTCGAGGACGACCTCACCGTGCTGCAGCCCGACGACGCGGGTGCAGTAGCGCCGGGCGAGCTCCGGTTGGTGCAGGCTGACGACGAGGGTGCCGTGGGGGCTGGCCGTGCGCAGCAGGTCGAGGACCTCCGACGCGCGGGAGGGGTCGAGGCTGGAGACCGGTTCGTCGGCGAGCACGAGCTCCGGGTCCTGCACCAGCAGGCGGGCGATGGCGACCCGCTGTCGCTCGCCGCCCGAGAGTCGTTCGGTGCGCTCGTGGACGGCGAACCCGAGCCCGACCCGCTCGAGGGCAGAGACGACGGCGGGGTCCGCGCGGGGTACGGCGAGGGCGAGGAGGGCGCGGGCGGTGCTCCACTGGCCGAGTCGGCCGGCATTGACGTTGTGCAGGACCCGCACCTGGTCGACGAGGTCGAGGCGCTGGCTGATCGTGCCGATGCGGCGCTGCACGCTGCGCAGCCGGGTGGGTGAGAGGCCGGCGAGGGGGGTGCCGAGCACCTCCACGGTGCCGCGGGTGGGGGCGAGCGAGCCGTTGAGCAGGGCGAGCAGGGTGCTCTTCCCAGCGCCGCTGGGGCCGAGCAGGCCGACCCGCTCACCCGGCTCGACGACGAGGTCGACGCCGGTCAGCGCTACCCGGGTGCCGAACCGCCGTTCGACGCCGACGAGCCGGGCCGCTGCCCCGATGGGGCTCACGTCAGCAGGCCCAAGGAGGTCGCGACCGTCTGGATCTGGTCGTAGTTGGAGTTCTTCGTGGCGATGAACGACGTGGCGCCGAAGAGGTCGAGGATCGCGGCGTCGTCGGGGTTGCTCTTCTTCAGCCCGAGCAGGGCGTCGGTGATCTTCTGGGTCGTGCCCGCGCCGTAGCGCTGGTCGAGGTCGGGGCGCGCGAGCCAGTGGTAGTCGGCGAACCCCGGCGTGCGCCACAGCACGGTGGTCTTGGAGAGGTCGACCTTGCCGGCCTTGGTCGTCGAGGTCCAGACCTGCTCGTTGACGGCGCCGACCTCGAAGCTGCCGGAGGCGACGGCCGCGATGGTCGCGTCGTGGGAGCCGGAGAACCCGGGCTGGCCCTTGAGCTGGCTGAGGTCGAGACCTGACTGCTGCAGGTAGTACTGCGGCATGAGACGTCCGGATGTCGACGTCTCGCTGCCGAAGGTCAGCGAGTGGCCGGCCAGGGCCTTCAACCCGGCGACGTCGGTGAACGGCTGGATCCCGGACGCGGTGTTGGCGATGAACAGGCTGTGGAAGGCGGCGTCGATGTCCCGCTGGGCGATCGCTGTAGCCCCGGAGATCCGGGCCCGGGCCTGCACTCCGGTGAGCCCGCCCATCCACGACAGGCTGATGTCGCCGATCTGGAACGCCCGCACTACGGCGGCGTAGTCGGTGATCGGCTTGTAGGTCACCTGCAGCCCAGTGACCGCGGAGATGCGTGTCGCCAGCAGGGGGTAGAGCCGGTTGAGCTTGGCCGGGTCCTGGTCGGGGATGGCCGAGATGACGAGGGGGCCACCCGACCCACCCGCGGCGGCGTCGGTCGCCCCGGTGGCAGCCGGTGACGTCGAGGAGCTCGCTGGCGAGGAGCAGGCGGCCAGCAGGGCCAGGCTGCCGGTGCCCAGGAGGAGGGTGCGGCGGTCGATCGTGGTCATGAGGTCACTCCGGCGGGTCAGAGGGCAGTCGGTCGGTCGACCCCACGGCGTCGGGGTGGCGAGCTGACCGGTGGGTCACGGCATACGGACGATGGCCGCAGGCGTTCTGGGTGCTGGTGAGGGTGGGTCAGGCGCAGCGGAACACCTCCCGGCCCGAGCGCGTGGCGGCATCCTGGACGGCGAGCGCGTCGCGCACGACTCCGAACACCTCCGACAGGGGCAGCGGGTCGTCGGCGATACGCATGTTGGGGTTGGTGACCGCGACGGGGTGCCACCAGGCGCCGTCGGCGGTGATGGTCGGCTCCGGCTCGAGGCTGTCGATGGAGACATGCATGCCGGTGGAGGCGAAGCCCTCGGCCGCGACCGGGCGGATGATGCGGTCCTGCGGGTCGATGCCCTCGGCGTCGAGGCGGGTATGCAGCGCGCCCACTGTCGCAGGGTCCTCGTCGTAGAGGGTGGCCGCCACGCGGACCCGGAAGCCGAGGGCCCGGGCCTCCCCGATGCCCTTCATGGCCTTGGCCCACGACCCGGCACCGCGCTGGGCATCGTGCAGGTCGGGCGTCGCCGAGTCGAGGCTGACCTGGAGAACGACGGAACGGTCCATCGCCTCCAGGGTCTGCAGACGCGTACCACGGCCGAAGATCATCGCGTTGGTGAGGATGGTGCGGTGCGACCCTTCGGCCGCCGCGACCAGCCCACCGAGCTCCGGGTGCATGAACGGTTCACCGCCGGTGAAGAAGACCTCCTGCCCGCCCAGGGAGCGGAACTCGGCGAACGCCTCACGGCCCACCTCCGGGGAGACCCGGCGTGCGACCGCCTTGGGCGAGGACTGCGCGCAGCAGTAGGTGCAGGCGAGGTTGCAGTCGAAGTTCGTGTAGACCCACAGGCGCTGGCCCACGGGCGTGCGGTTGCCGAGGGTGAACATCGTGTCCTGCTGGGCGCTGACGACCTTGCGCACCGAGAACCACCAGGGTCCGGACTCGCTGTCCATGTGCTGCGCGGCGATCTCGTGGCCGACGAGGTCGGCCCAGACGGGCAGGTCGGTGGCGACTGAGGGCTCGGCGCTGCGGACGCCGAGGAGGTCTCCGTGCTCAAGACGTCGCATGGCGCGAGTGATGAGCAGGAGCAGCCCGCTCCCGCAGTCCATGTCGCCTCCGTCGACGAGCCGGGCGACGTCGCCCATCGGGGTCGCGGTCGGTGCGGAGGCAGACATGCGCCCAACTTAGGTCTGGTTTGCGCGCGTCGCAGCGTGGGGGCCTGACGGTGCGGTTACGGCTTGGTCAGGTGTTGGTCAAGTCCTTCGGTGGAGCCGGCTCGTTGGTCGCTCGGGCTATCGTCCACGGCATGGCGACTGACGAGTCCTCCCTGTGGCGTCCGACCGACGACGCGGAGCGCAAGGACTTCTGGGAGGGCGTGCACGACTCCAAGGACGTGGACGGCGTCTCGTGGTGGCAGTCGGTGCCGGAGCTGTCTCTGGGGCTCGTCGACCAGTCGGGGGTGAAGACCGACGATCCGGTCATCGACGTCGGCGCCGGGTGGTCGACGCTCGTCGACCACCTCGTGGAGCGCGGGTTCACCGACCTCACCGCGATCGACCTGTCCACGACGGCGCTTCAGACCGTGCGTGACCGCCTCGGTGACGCGGGCCGGGACGTCGAGCTGACGGTGGCCGATGTGTTGGAGCTGCGGCCGAAGAAGCAGTACGCCCTCTGGCACGACCGCGCCGTCTACCACTTCCTCACCGAGGAGGACGAGCGCGAGGACTACGCCCTCTCCCTCGTGCGCAGTCTCCGGCCGGACGGGTGGCTCGTTGTGGCGACGTTCGGCCCGGACGGCCCCACGACGTGCAGCGGCTTGCCGATCGTCCGCTACACCCACGAGGAACTGGCCGCGCAGTTCCCGGACTTCGAGGTGGTG
>JBDSYO010000527.1:0-9777 GCA_039925625.1 Lapillicoccus sp.
GTTCACCATCGCCCACCTCAGTGACCTGCACATCGGCGGGCGGACCGGGTCGGTGGCCCGCGCCGAGCGGGTGGTCACCCACGTGGTGGCCATGGCGCCCGCGCCCGACATCCTGCTCGTCACTGGCGACATCGCCGACCACGGCGAGGACGACGAGTATGCGACCGCGCGCGACCTGCTGTCGGCCTGGGGTGGGCCGCTGCTCGTCGGCACGGGCAACCACGACGTGCGGGAGCCCTTCGCCCGCCACCTGTTGGGGGCGGAGCGCGTGGGTCCGCTGGACCAGGCCCTCGACGTCGGCGCCCACCGCTTCCTCATGCTCGACTCCCTGGTGCCGGCCGTCGACGGCGTCCGGCAGGACCACGGGCTCCTCGCCCCGGAGACCCTCGTCTGGCTGGGCGACGAGCTGGCGGCGTCGGACGCGCCGACGTTCGTCGGCCTTCACCACCCGCCCACCACCGTGGGGATCGAACGCGCCGACGCCATCCAGCTGCGCAACGGCAACGAGCTCCAGGCCGTGGTGGTCAGGCATCCCCACGTCGCCGCCGTGCTGGTCGGCCACAACCACACGATGTGCGCGACGACGTTCGCCGGGCGGCCGTGCCTCGTCGGCGGGGGCGTAGTCTCCGGGGTCACCCTCGACCAGGAGCCGCTCGACCACCTCTGGCTCGATGCCCCGCCCAGCCTGGCGGTGCACCTGGTCGGCGACGACGGGCGGCTGACGACGTTCTGGCGGGCGCTGCCCTGAACGCGGTCGCTTCGTCGACGCTCGCGGCTAGGGTTTCGGCATGAGCATGCCACCCGGAATGGCGCCTACCGCGCTGCAACCGCTCGACGAGGACTTCCAGTCGGTGATGTGCGTCGTGGCGCACCCCGACGATATCGAGTACGGCCTGAGCGCGGCGGTGGACCGCTGGGTCAAGCAGGGGAAGACGGTGACCTACCTGCTCGCGTCGCGCGGTGAGGCGGGGATCGACACGATGCACCCCGACGAGGCCGGGCCGGTGCGCGAGGCGGAGGAGGTCGCGGCGGGGAGGGCCGTGGGGGTGGAGATCGTCGACTTCCTCGACTTCCGCGACGGGGTGATCGAGTACGGCGTGCCGCTACGGCGCGAGCTGTGCCGGGTCATGCGGCTGCGGAAGCCCGAGCTGGTCGTCGCCCAGGGGCACGACGTGCGCTTCATGAACCGGCTGAGCCAGTCGGACCACCGAGCCGTGGGTCTGGCGACCCTCGACGCCGCGCGCGACTGCGGCAACCGCTGGATCTTCACCGACCTCGAGACCGAGGGCGTGCAACCGTGGACGGGCATCAAGACCGTCCTGGTGAGTCCCTCCCCGGTGGCCACGCACTACGTCGACGTCGCCGCCCACCTCGAGCCGGCCGTCGCCTCGCTCGAGGCGCACCACGCCTACAACGACGTGCTGCCCGACGACTTCCCCAAGCCCCGCGAGCTCGTGACGATGATCCTCGGTATGCCCGAGCGCGCCACCGGCCTGCCCCACTCGGTGACGTTCGAGCGGCTCGAGGCCTGAGTTGCCGGAGGTCTCGCCCAGGGAGAGCCACGGCGAGACCGGACGAAGTCCGGGATCGCCGAAGTGGAGCCACGGCGAAACCGGACGAAGTCCGGGATCACCGAAGTGGAGCCACGGCGAAACCGGACGAAGTCCGGGATCGCCGAAGGACCGGTTCGTCACGGTCTACGGGCGCAACCAGGTCATCGAGGTCCTCGACGACCACTCGCTCGTCGTCGACAAGGTCGTCCTGGCCCACGGTGCGCGGGGCCCGCAGGTGGGCGAGATCCTCGGCCTCGCCGAGGACCGCGGGGTGCCCGTGCAGCGGGTCGACGCCGAACGGGTCAAGAAGCTGGCCGGCAACGGCCGGCAGGACCAGGGCGTCTTCGCTGACGTCGTCGCCCCGCGGATGCGACCGCTCGCCGACGCCGTCGACGACCCGACGCTGCGGCGGGTCGTCGTGCTCGACGGTCTGACCACGCCGGCGAACGTCGGGATGGTCATCCGCACCGCGACGGCCGCCGGCATCGACGGCATCGTCGTCCCCCGCCGGGGCGTGGCGTCGATCGACCCGATGGTCGTCAAGGCGTCTGCCGGTGTGGCCTTCCGGGCGCCGATCCTCAAGTGCGGCACCGCTGCTGAGGCGGCGACGATGCTGCGGGTCGCCGGCTTCCACCTCGTCGGGCTGTCCGCCGACGCACCGCAGACGATCTTCGACGCCCCCTGGCCCGACCACGTGGCCATCGTGCTCGGCAGCGAGAGCACCGGGCACAGCCCCGACGTCGCCGACCAGATGACGTCGTGGGCGTCCATCCCCATGGCGGGCGGCGTCGAGTCGCTCAACGTCTCGGCCGCTGCTGCGGTGGTCTGCTTCGAGCTGGTGCGGCGCTCTCTGGGCTGAGCGTCGGCCTCGGTTGGAGCCCGTCAGAGCGTGAAGGTCCCGCGGCCGAGCTCCCGCAGCGCGCCGCCCACCCGGATCGTCCCGTCGGCGTCGAGGTGCAGGTGCAGCTCGGAGGGACGTTCGAGAGCCTGCCCCTGCCGGACGACGCGGTCGATGCCGCGCTGGCCCTGGGCGTGGAACCAGCCGCCGAGGTTCGCGCACGCCGAGCCGGTGGCGGGGTCCTCGATCACGGCGGTGCCCTGGGTGAAGAACAGCCGCGCCTCGATGGTGTCGTCGCCGGTCGGCGCCCAGACATAGGTGAGCGCCTCACCCCGGTTCGACATGGCATACCGCCGCAGCAGCCGGGGGTCGGCCTGCGCGTTGCGCACGGCGTCCGCCGAGGCGAGCGGCAGGATCAGCTGTTCGACGCCCGTGTCGACCCACAACGGCGCGCGGTCGGCGGCGAGGTCGGCCACGTCCAGACCGAGCACCGACGCCAGCTCGACGGTCGTCGCCTCGACCGGGCGCGTGACCGGCCCGGTCGCGGTCGTCAGCACCCACTGAGAACCCTCGCGCAGCACGCGGACCCGGCCCGCCTCCACGTTCAGGGTGACCTCGTCGCGGCCACCGAGGACGGAGGCGACGACCGACGCGGTGCCGAGGATGGGGTGGCCGGCGAACGGCAGCTCGTAGGCCGGCGTGAAGATCCGTACGTCCGCCTCGGCGGCGTGCGGGTCGACCCGCGTGACGAAGGTGGTCTCACTGAGGTTGAGCTGCCGGGCGATCGCCTGCATCTGCCGGTCGTCGAGCGAGCCGGCATCCGGGAAGACCGCGAGCGGGTTGCCGGAGAAGGGGTCGTCACCGATGGTGAACACGTTGACGGTGCGGTAGCCGAGGTCCATCCAGCCACCCTGCCAGACCCGCCTGCGCCCTAGAGTGACGGGCGTGAGCGTCACTGCCTCCGGGCCGCCCGAGCCGAAGGGCCACCTCGTCCTGCTGCGCCACGGCGAGACCGAGTGGTCGAAGTCCGGGCAGCACACGGGGGTCACCGACCTCCCGCTCCTGCCCGAGGGGGAGGCGGCTGCCCGGCGGGTGGGGACCCTGCTCAAGGACTGGACCTTCGACCGGGTGCTCGTGTCTCCGCTCCAGCGGGCGCGGCGCACCGCCGAGCTGGCCGGGCTGACCGACGTCGAGATCGACCCGCGCCTGAAGGAGTGGGACTACGGCGGCTACGAAGGGCTGACCACCAAGGAGATCCGGGCGCAGCTCGGCTACATGTGGACCGTCTTCGAGCACGGCGTCGTCCCGGGTGACACCCCCGGCGAGACCGTCGAGTCGGTGGCCGCGCGGGCGGCGTCCGTGCTGTGGGACATCATGCCCACGCTGCAGGAGGGCAACGTCGCGCTCGTCGCCCACGGCCACTACCTGCGCATCCTCGCTGCCGTGTTCCTCCGGCAGGAGGTACGCATGGGCGCCAAGCTGCTGCTCGACGCGGGTTCCGTGAGCGTGCTGGAGTGGGAGCGCGAGCAGCCGGCGATCCGCACGTGGAACCGCCCGTCGCCGGAGTAGCCGGGATCGCAGCCGGTTCGGGAGCCCCGAGGGCGGAATGACGACCCGGCGACTCCCGATCCGTGGGCTGCTGACGGGTCAGCGCGGGCGCGTCCGGGGGGGCCGGACGACGGTGACGTCCCAGCGTCGCGGCGGCTCCATGGCGAGCGGTGCTCCCGGAACGTCAACGGCCGCAACGGGACTCGGGTCGACGCCCCACTCCGCGGCTCCCCCGGGGCCGAAGATGGCGTAGGAAGTCGCGACCCCCGTGCTGAACCGCGGCCCGTATGCCACTCCCCCGAACCCCTCGGTGTCGAGGGCGCGCGCCCAGGCCTGCGGTACGGCATACGGGACCATTGACTCCAGCTCTCGGGTGACCCCGAACGTGCTGGCTCGCGGGGCCTGGAGGTCGGCGAGCCGACAGGCGGCCGGCAGGTGGAGCGCCGACACGACGGCGCCGGCGAGAAGCGACGCGGGCACGGCGGGGCTGCCGCCGAGGACGACACCGATCCGCTCGCGGAGCGCGGCCAGGGGGGCGTCGGCGAGGTAGCACGTGCCGCGCGGGGCGGGCAGGTCGAAGCGGCCCCCACCGTCGCTGCCGAACCACCACGGGCCGAAGGTGGCGGAGTGGGCCCGGAAGATCCGCTGCGCCGGAGTCACCTCCTGGCTCGGGAACCCGCCGAGGGGGCGGCTCGGCGGCTGCTGGGCGACGACCTGGCGGCTCACGTCGACCACGCGCTGGCGTCGGCGGTGGCCGCCACCAGCACCCGGTCGACCGCCTCCCGCGACGAACGGTGGAACACGAGGTGGTCCACCGCGCTCTCCCCGTCGAAGGCCGCGCTCGGGGTCGTCAGCCACACGCCGACCGCCCACCCGTCGGCCCCGGCGCGGCCGAGGATGCCGACGACGTCGATGACACCCGGACGTACCTGCCCCGTGCGACCGAACTGCAGGATGGGGTACAACAGGTGGCCGTCGGAGGTCCGGCAGGCGAGCAGCGTGCCCCGGCGCACCCGGTCGGCCAGGGCCTGGCGGCTCACGCCCAGCCACTGCATGAGGCCCGCAGTGTCGTAGAACGGGCCGATCGCGGCGTCCCACGGGTGCACGCTCGGCAGAGCGGCGACCATGCGCGCGGCCAGCTCGTCGAGGTCGCCCAGGGACCGCAGGCTGCGCCCTTGCGCCGCGAGCTCGTCGGCCCGCTGCTGGAGGTCGCGCTCGACGCGGTCGAGCAGCTCGCCGAGGGTCGTGGCGTTCTTCTCGGCGATGGGGGCGACGGGGTCGGTCACGGGGTCACCTCTTCTTGGTCGGGTACGACCCGGCGGTGGGCGTCAAGGGTGTCAAGGGCTGCGGTCGCTACTCTAAGCCCGGCCTCCGACAGCGCTGGGCCGGGGTCAGCCGGAACCGATGAGACGTAGCTCGCTGTCGGGCAGGCTCAGTGCGGCCTCGGTCAGCTCCTTGAGCCGGGTGAGGGTCCACCGGGCGGCGGTCGACGCCTGCGGGATGACCCGGTCGCACTCCGCCCGGAGGTCGAGCGCGTCGTCGCGGGTGAGGACCCGGGTGCCGTGCACGGTGATCGAGCGCAGGAGCGGCAACGGCTCGGCGACAGCCGTCAGGGCCCGGTCGACCTCCGTCCAGTCGGTCTCGACGCCGCCCATCGCCCGGTTGCCGGTGTAGATGGCGATGACGAGCGGCACGGTTCATCCTCACCGCCCCAGATCAGGTCCGCCAGGTGGAGGGTCGACCACCTCGGTGTGGGGTCAACCGTCCACGGAAGCGTCCGGTGCGCCCGGTCGGCGCCGCCAGAGGGCCCCGAGGAAGGCGCCCACCGCCGCCACCAGCAGCACCGCGAACACGGCGACGATGACGGGGACCACGGACGAGGACGACGACGGCGGGGTCGGCGTCGTCGCCGCGACGACCCCGGTCGAGGCCTGAGCCGGGGTTGACGCGGGGGTGGATGCCGGGGTTGACGCCGAGGCCGCGGTCGCGGTGAAGGTGAACGTGCCCGACACCGGGTGCCCGTCGACCGACGTCACGCGCCAGCGCACGGCATACGTCCCGGCCCCGCCACCGCGTACCCGTTGGCGCACCGTGGCGTCGACCAGGCTGGGGGCCCCGTCCTGCACCGGCGAGCCCGACGGGTCGGTCACGACCACCTCGGTGCCGAGGGCCAGGGCGGGTTGGTCGAACGTCAGCACGACCTCGGCCGGCACCGTCGTGACGGTGGCGCCGTCGGCGGGTGAGGTGCTGCGTAGCGCGTCATGGGCGGCGGCCACGGACGCGCCGCCCACGACCCAGGCCATGGTCGCGATGACGACGAGGACGGCGGCGGTCACGAGCGGCGTGGCCCGGCGGCGGCTCCGGGGATCAGCCATGGGTCGAGGTGCCGGTCGCGCTCGACCGACGGCGTCGGGCCGACACGGCCACGGCGAGGGCGGCGAGTCCGGCGAGGAGCCCGACTCCCGCGAGACCCCGGGCGACAGGGTCGTCTCCCCCGCCGGCCGAGGCGGCGACGACGGGCGCGGAGCCGGTCGGGGACATGGTCGGGGACGTGGTCGGGGTGGTGGTCGTCGCGGGAGCCGCCGTGACGACGAACGCCGGAGCCGGATGCTCCGGCTCCGGGCCGCCCGGTGGGCTCGGCTGGTCCCAGGTGGTGACGGTGCCGTCGGAGTAGGTCTGGGTGGCGGGCAGCTGGACGGTGCCCGGCTTGGGAAGCGGTCCGGCGGAGATCGAGAACTCCTGGTACTGGCCTGGGCCGATCTGGACGCCGGGGTCGGCCGTCCACGTCACCGTACGTGCGGCCTTGGTCACCGTCGTGCCCCCGACGACGACGGGAGCGGGGAGCGTCGCCTCGGTGATGCCGGCCTGCCATCCGGGCACCGGTTTGGTGCTGACGTAGAGGAACGGGGTGTCGGTGGGCAAGGTCACGGCGAGCTCGACGGTGCCGGCGGTGGCGGACTCGTTGGGCACCCGGAAGGTCAGGGCACTGAACGAGCCGGAGACGGTGGAGTCGGGCTGCACGCGCACGTGCGCGTCGGCTGTGCTCTGGCCGAGGAGCACGAGGGCGGCGGCCGCGACCGTCGCCGGGATGGCGCGGGTGAGCCGGCAGGCGCGAGCGCGCCGGGGCATCGGGATGGGAGGGGTCATCAGTCGTCCTTGCTGGTGGGAGTGAGGTGGTCCATCGGCTACGGCGCGTGCCGACCTCACCCCCTTCCGCCGCGACGACGTCGCGAGGGATCGCGAGGTGCCCCACAGGGCAACGAAACTCGCGGAGTCAGGCCGGCGCGGACCTCGGGGGTGGGCCTCGCGGAGCGGCCGGTCGCCGCACCACCGACAGCCGGCGGGACGTGACCGCGTCGGCCCACTGGACCGGCGGGGCGCCGGTCAGGGGCGGACCGGCGCCGGGGACGCCGATGAGCCGGGCGATGACCCGCCACAGCCACGCCTCGCCCCGCCAGAGCAGCACGACGACGACAAGCGTCGCGGCGATGTGAGCGAGCACCATCGGTGCGCTCGTCATGGGCATCGCCATGGACGCGCCACCGGGCGCGCATTCCCGCAGCGGCGAACCGGGTCCGTGTCCCGCCGCGGCGAGGCCGGTCACGCAGGGAGTCGTTCCCGACGCCGGGAAGGTCAGGTGCAGGAGGGCCTGCTCGATGCCGACCGTGGCCAGCAGCATCCATAGTCGGCAGCGTTGCTGCGTCAGCAGCAGGGCGACCGCGACCAGCAGCGACCCGACGAGGGCGAGGAGGCCGCCCGACGGTCGGGGACCCCCGCCGACGAGGTGCGCCGCCACGGCGAGCGCGAGGGAGGTGCCCGAGAGCGTGACGACACGCAGCAACCGGGCCGCTCCCGAGAGGGGCGGCGGGGAGTCACAGCGCCCGGCCCGCACGCGGCCAGTATGACCCCGCTTTCGGGCTCCGAGTGCCCTTCGCTCGCTAGGGCAGGGGCCAGGTGTGGACCGGCTCGTTCGCGTGCATGTTCTCCGCGTAGAGGACGAGCATCTGCCGCAGCGCCTCGTTGCGGTCGAGACCGCGCTCCTCCAGCCGGCGCGTCGTCTCGATCTGCCACGACGCGCCGTTGCGTCCGCTGAGGCAGCGCCCCTCGATGACCGAGAGGTAGCGGTCGCGCACCTCGGGGGCGACCCCCCACTGGGTGAGGCCCTCGTGCGCCATCGGGAGCAGCTGTCGCAGCACGAGCTCGGAGACCGGGACCTCACCGCGCCCGGGCCAGTAGAGCCGCGACTCGATGCCGTCCCGCGCGCCGGCGAAGAAGTTCTCCTCGGCCGCGACGAAGCTCATCCGCGTCCACACCGGACGGTCTTCTTGGGCCAGCGTGCGCAGGGCGCCGTAGTAGAACATCGCGTTCGCCATGGTGTCGACGATGCTGGGCCCGGCGGGCAGCACCCGGTTCTCCACCCGCAGGTGCGGCTGGCCACGGGGGGTGTCGTAGATCGGCCGGTTCCAGCGGTAGACGGTGCCGTTGTGCAGCCGCAGCTCGGCGAGGTGGGGCACACCGCCGGCCTCGAGCACGGCCTGTGGGTCCTCCTCGGACAGCTCCGGCAGGAGCGCCGGGAAGTACCGCACGTTCTCCTCGAAGAGGTCGAAGATCGACGTCACCCAGCGCTCGCCGAAGAACACGCGGGGGCGCACGCCCTGGTTCTTCAGCTCGACGGCCCGGGTGTCGGCGGCCTGCGTGAAGAGCGGGATCCGGGTCTCGTGCCACAGCTGTCGCCCGAAGAAGTACGGGCTGTTCGCCCCCACCCCCAGCTGGGGGCCAGCCAGCACCTGCGCCGCGTTCCAGTAGCTGGCGAAGCTGCTCGGCTCGACCTGCAGGTGCAGCTGCATCGAGGTACAGGCCGACTCGGGGGCGAGGGAGTCCGCATACCGGTCGAGCCGCTCCCCCGACGACCCCTCGATGTCGAGGTAGATGTCCTCGCCGCGCGCGGCCAGCACGGCGTCGTTCAGGGCCTGGTAGCGCGTGTTGGCGCTCATCCAGTCACCCCGGAAGTGCTCGGGCATGACCGTGGGCAGGATGCCGATCATGAGGATGTGCGCGCCGACCTCGTTGGCCTTGCGCTCGGCCTCGTTGAGGGAGGCTCGCAGGTCGGCCTCGAGGTCGAGGGCGGTGGCTCCCTCCAGCGTGCGGGGGCTGACGTTGAACTCGATGTTGTAGCGCGCCAGCTCGGTCTGGAACTCCGGGTTCTCGATCGCCTCGAGCACCGTGGCGTTGTCGAGCTGCGGCCGGTACTCGGGGTCGACGAGGTTGAGCTCGATCTCCATCCCGGTCATCTGCCGCTCGAAGTCGAACTGGCTGTGCGCGAGCATCCGTTCGAAGACATCGAGGCTCAGACGCACCTTCTCCCGGTACTGCTGCCGCTGTTCTCGGGAGAAGCTCGCGGCGCTGACCTCGGTTCCCATGCAGCGCAATGTATGCCGTGCAGCCCCCCTGCGCGACGGGATGTTCGACCTCTGGCGCGCGACCGGTGGACGCGGGAGATCGGGAACGGGGTTGACTCGGCGAACTAGGTTGGAGCCATGGGAGACCACCGCTTCGCAGGCATACCGGCGATCCTGCTCGCGACCAGCGAGCGCCAGCGTGCGGCGGTCGAGGAGGCGTTCTCCTCGCGCTACGCCCACGACTACGACATCCAGGTGTTCACCTCCGCCGACCGGCTGCTCGAGGCCGCCCGCGAGCTGACCATCGACCAGCACGGGATCGCGCTCGTGGCGGCCGAACCCGACCTCGACGCCGACGGCACCGACGGTGCGGGTCTGGCGGTGCTGGACGACGCCCACACCATCGCGCCGACCGCGCGCCGCATCGCGCTGCTGGGGC
>JBDSYO010000528.1:0-8107 GCA_039925625.1 Lapillicoccus sp.
CCCGGACCCCAGGTCGAGGGCGGCGCCGGGTGGCAGGCCATCGGTCTCGTGGGCCACGGCGGCGTTGGGGCCGGCCGACCACACGAGGGGCGACCCGGCATACCGCTGGTCCCAGGCGTCTGCGTCCATGCGGGCATTGTGCCGCGCGACCACCGCGCCCGAGTGGTCACATCGCGCGTCAGGTCGCGGGGTAGTGGACGCCGGGCCGTTCGTCGTCCCACGCCGCGGCGCTGATCCGCCAGCCGCCCGCGGTGCGGACCAGCTGGATGGTCTTCATCCCGCGCCCCGAGAGTGGCGTGCCGTCCTGCACGCCGGCCTTGGCGTAGCCGCCGAACCACTGCGCGACGTCGCCGAAGAGGTCGGTGCGACCGGTGAGCACCCACTCGCGGAAGTCGGTGAGGCCGCCGTCGGTGAGCAGGGCCCGGCGGGGGGCGATGAACCCGTCGACGTCGTAGACCGTCGGGGTGAGGCCGCAGGTGCGCACGACGACCGCCTCCGGGAGGAAGAGGTCGCGCAGCTCGTCCCACCGGCCGGGGGAGGTGTCACCGGAGGCGAAGGCGGCGAAGAAGGTCTCGACCACCGCGTCGATGGCGGCCCGGTCTGTGGCGTCGTCGCTGCGGTCGGGAGCCATGTCGGCAACGGTAGTGGCGCCGGTCAGCGCGATGGCGCGGAGATCCCCGGCAGCGCGGACTCGCCGTCGCGCAGCGCTTGGAGCGCGTCCGGGTGGTGCTCACGCAACATCCCGAGGGACTTGCGCCGGTAACGCCAGATCTGCGCGGCGCCGAGCGCCCAGAACGGGAACTGCACCGCCATGGCCACCCGGAAGCCGTCGGTCGTGTAGGCCGACGGCCCTCCCGGTGTGACCCGGTCGAGGACGAAGCCGATGAGGGCCATGGCCGCCAACGAGGCGGTGAAGCCGCCCACGTTGACGACGCCGAGGGCGCTGCCCATCCGGTCGGCGGGGTTGAACGAGCGGGCCAGGTCGAAGCCGACCATCGACGCCGGCACCCCCACGGCGGTGACCATGACCAGCGTGACCAGCAGCGGCATCGGGGCGTGGCCCGGCCAGAGCAGGACGACGGCCCAGACCGCGGCGATGGCGCCGACGATGCCGAGCACGAAGGTCGAGCGCCGGTAGGGGAAGCGGCCCGCGAGGGTACCGAGCACGGGGGCGACGACGATCTGGGTGGCGGTCATCAGCACGAGCAGGCCGCTCGCGGCACCCTCACTGAGACCCTGGCCGCGGACGAGGAACGGGAAGCCCCACAGCAGGGTGAACACCGTCATGCCGAACTGGCTGGAGAAGTGCGACCACAGGCCGAGGTGGGTGCCCGGGCTGCCCCAGGTCGCCCGCAGCGTGTCGGCGAGCGCGCCCAGCCGGACCCGCTCCTGCTCGGTCTTGGCGTAGGGCGAGTCCTTGAGCAGCGCGAGGACCGCGACGAACAGCAGGGCACCCAGACCGGAGGCGACGAGGAATGTCGGTGTCCAGCCCACCCCGTGCAAGGCGGCCGACAGCGGGAACGACGCCCCGATCGCGCCGACCTGTCCCACCTGACCGCTGAGCTGGGTGAAGAGCGGCGCGCGGCGCACCGGGAACCACAGCACGACCACCCGGATGACGCTGACGAAGACCATCGCGTCGCCGGCGCCGACGAGCACGCGCGCGGCGATGCCGGTCTCGAACGAGGTCGCCAGCCCGAAGACGAGCTGACCGGCGGTCATCAGGGCGAGCCCGGTGAGGATGAGCCGGCGCGAGCCGAAGCGGTCGAGGAGCACGCCCACCGGCACCTGCATCGCGGCATACACGAGCAGCTGGAGCACGGTGAAGGTGGCCAGCTGGGCGCCGCTGATGTGGAACCGGTCGGCCGCGAGGAGCCCGGCCACGCCGAGTGAAGTGCGGTGGAAGACGGCGAGGACGTAGACGGCGACGGCCGCGCCCCAGACGGCATAGGCGCGACGGCCGCCGATGGCGTGGCGCAGAGCCCCCCGCTCGGGCGCGGTGGTGTGGGGTGCGGTGGCGTCGCTCATCGGCCTGCCGCCTGGTGGGCCATGGCGTCCTCGACGTGGTGGCGGGTCGCCCGCACGAACGCGTCGACGCCGCCGGTGCGCACGAGCTCGAGCAGCCGGGTATGCCCGCGCACGGCATGGTCGATGCGCTCGGCCGAGTGCCGCATCTGGGCCGCGACGATGGTCAGCTGGCGGTCCCGCAGCCCCTGGTAGGTGCGGGTGAGCACCGCGTTGCCGGCGGCGGCCACGAGGATCTCGTGGAACCGGCGGTCGTGTTCGACCAGGCGGGAGATGTCACCGGAGGTACGCGTGGCGCGCATCGCCTCGAGCTCGGTGGCCAGCGCGTCGACGATGGCGGCGCGGTGCGGCCATACCGTGCGGGCGGCCCACTCCTCGATGACGACGCGCGCCTCGAGCACGTCGCGGGCCTCGTCGGCGGTGGGCGGCGCGACGAGGGCACCCTTCTTGGGGTAGAGGCGTACCAGCCCCTCGCCCTCCAGCCGGAGGAGTGCCTCGCGCACGGGGGTGCGGGAGACCCCGGTCTCGGCCGCGAGCCCGCCCTCCGTGACGAAGACGCCGCCAGGCAGCACGCCGCCGAGGATGTCGTGCTTGACCTGGGCGTAGACGCGATCGGCGGCGGAGAGAGAGGTAGCCATGTTGCATCCAGCATAGATGCAACAGCGCGTCGTTCTTCCCCGTCTCACAGGGTGGCCACAGGGTCGGGAGACCGTTCCCCCAGACCCCGTTCCTACCGTCACGGAGCAGGGCCGTAGCTCGGTCGCGCGGCGAGGACGCCATTGGTGGCGTGGAAGCAGGTGGAGTGGGTGCACATGGCTCGAGAAGGACGGCGTCGGACCCGTCGGCGCACCGGTGTCATCGTGCTGGTGGCGGTGCTCGTCGTCGCGGCCGCCGCGGGTGGCTGGTGGTGGACCCACCGCCCGACCGCTGCCGCCGCCGCCGTGGCCACGCAGCTCGTCGCGGCGTCGACCGAGACCGTCAAGGAGACCGTGTCGGCGACCGGCACGATCCAGCCGGCGACCCAGGCCAATCTCAAGTTCGCCCAGAGCGGCAAGGTCACGGCGGTCAGCGTCAAGGTCGGTGACACGGTGACGGCCGGGCAGGCCCTCGGCGCCATCGACGGCACGAACCTCACCGCCGCACTCACCCTGGCCCAGCAGCAGCTGACCGCCGCGCAGGCCCAGCTCACCGCGGCCACGACCGCCGCGAACGCCCAGCAGATCGCCTCGGCCAACGCCCAGGTGACCTCGGCCCAGACCAAGGTGACCTCGGCGCAGCAGGCCCTCGACCAGGCGACGCTGAGCTCGAGCATCGCCGGCACCGTGGCCTCGGTCAACGTGGGCGTGGGCGACACCGTCAGCGGCGGCACCTCGAGCTCCGGCTCGTCCGGGTCGTCGGCGGCGTCCGGCGCCAGCGGGTCAGGTGCGTCGGGCTCCGGGGCCGCATCGGCGGCGGGCAGCAGCGCCGCGTCGTCGGCGTCGTCGGCCCAGTTCGTCGTGATCGCCACCAACGCATGGGTCGTCAACGCCACGGTCGGCGCGTCCGACCTTGCCAAGCTCAAGAGCGGCCTGCAGGCCACGATCACGCCGACCGACGCGGCCCAGCCGATCTTCGGGACGCTCTCGACGGTCGGCGTCATCGGCACGACGAGCGGCGGCACCTCCACCTTCCCGGTCACCATCGCCGTGACCGGCGCCCCCACCGGGCTGTACGCCGGCACCACGGCCAACGTCGTCATCACCTACAAGCAGGTGCCCGACGTGCTCACCGTGCCGACCGCGGCGATCCACGACGAGGCCGGCCAGACCGTCGTCTACCAGATGAAGGACGGTGCCCAGGTGTCGACGCCGGTCACCGTGGGCACCGTCTACGGCGCGACGACCCAGATCACCAAGGGGCTCGCCGCGGGCGACGAGGTCGTCGTGGTCGCCCGCACCGGCACCGGTGGCACCGGAGGCACCGGGCGTACCGGAACCGGCACCGGGCGTACCGGCACGGGCACCGGTGGAGCCGGCACCGGCGGAGCCGGGGGCGCCGGCGGGTTCGGCGGGGCCGGGTTCGGCCAGCAGGGCGGCACCGGACAGCAGGGTGCACCGGCGGCTCCGGGAGGCAACGGATGACGGTGGTGACCTTCGACGACCTCGCGGCCGACGCGTCCAGGCTCCCGTCCGACGAGCGCCCCGCGGGCGAGCCCGCGCCGATCCTCGAGCTGCACGGGGTCCGCAAGACCTACGCCACGGGCTCGCTCGAGGTCGAGGCGCTGCGCGGGATCGACCTCGTCGTCCCCGAGGGCGACTACGTCGCGATCATGGGCCCGTCGGGCTCCGGCAAGTCGACGCTGATGCACATCCTCGGCTGCCTCGACGTCCCGAGCGCCGGCACCTACCGGCTCGCCGGTGTCGACGTCAGCGGGATGGACGAGGAGGACCTCGCGGAGGTGCGCAACCGGCGGATCGGGTTCGTCTTCCAGCAGTTCAACCTGCTGCCGACGCTCACCGCGGCGCGCAACGTCGAGCTCCCCCTCGTGTATGCCGGGGTGTCCCGCGCCGAGCGCCGGCGCCGGGCCGAGGAGGCCCTGAACCGCGTGGGGCTGGGCGACCGGCTCGACCACCGCCCCGGGGAGCTCTCGGGCGGCCAGCAGCAACGGGTCTCGGTGGCCCGCGCCCTCGTCACCGATCCCGACCTCATCCTCGCCGACGAGCCGACCGGCAACCTCGACACCGCCTCGACCCGCGACGTCCTCTCGCTCTTCCGCGAGCTGCACGACCAGGGGAGGACCGTCGTCCTCATCACGCACGAGCAGGAGGTCGCCGAGCAGGCGGCCCGCACGGTGCTCATCCGCGACGGCCACCTCTTCCACACGCACGAGGAGGCGGTCGCCGCGACCACCGGCCGCCAGCCGCTCTGGGAGCACGCTGATCAGACGGAGCACGCTGAGCACGAGCCCGGGGAGGAGCAGCCGTGACCTGGGCGGACACCTTCCGCACCGCCTACGAGGCGATCCTCGCCCGGCGGATGCGGTCCGTCCTCACCATGCTCGGCATCCTCATCGGCATCGCGGCGGTCATGCTCACCGTCGGGCTCGGCCAGGGTGCGCAGGCGAAAGTGGCCAGCGCGATCAACGCCCTGGGGTCCAACCTGCTCGTCGTCACGCCGGGCAGCACCACGGGCACGACCGGGTTCCGGGGCGGGCAGGGCACGGCGACCACGCTGACCTCCGCCGACGCGCAGATGCTCGCCAACCCCGCCATCGCGCCCGACGTCGCCGCGGTCGCCCCCGCCTCGACGTCCAGCCAGTCCCTGGCCGCCGGCGCGCAGACCTGGACGTCGTCGGTCGTGGGCACGACGCCGTCGTGGCTCCCGGTGCGGGCCCGCTCGGTCGTCGACGGCCGGTTCTTCACCGACGCCGACCTCGCGGCCGGCAACACCGTGGCGGTCCTCGGCTCCACGACCGCCGGCGAGCTGTTCACCAGCAACCCGGTCGGCCAGACGGTCACCGTCAACAACACCCCGTTCACCGTGATCGGCATCCTCGACACCCAAGGCACCAGCTCGTCGACCAACCTCGACGACCAGGTCGTCATCCCGTCGACGACGTTCGCCACCCGGGTCTCCACGAGCACCAACCCGGAGGCGGTCAGCACCATCTACCTCCAGGCGAGCAGCCAGTCGACGCTCTCGGCCGCCTACCAGGAGGTCAACAGCGCCCTGCTGACGAGCCACGGCGTGAGCGCAGCCAACGCCGACTTCACGTTGAGCAGCCAGCAGGCCCTGGTCGACACCGCCACGAGCACCGAGCACGTGCTCACGGTGCTACTGGCCGGGATCGCGGCCATCTCGTTGCTCGTCGGAGGCATCGGGGTCATGAACATCATGCTCGTCTCGGTCGCGGAGCGGGTGCGCGAGATCGGCCTGCGCAAGGCCCTCGGAGCCACGCCCACGGTGATCCTGCGCCAGTTCCTCCTCGAGGCCAGCCTGCTCGGCCTCACCGGCGGGGTGCTCGGCCTCGCCGTCGGGTATGCCGGCGCGGCCGTCCTGCCCAACCTCATCAACCAGCCCGTGACGATCTCGGGACTGTCCGCGGTCGGCGCCCTCGTCGTCTCCCTCGCCATCGGTCTCGTCGCCGGCGTCTACCCCGCCAAACGTGCCGCCCAGCTCGCGCCCATCGACGCTCTCAGGAGTGAATGACATGACCACCGTGCGTCCCTTCCGTCCCCACCGCGTGCTCACCCTTTCGCGGTCCCTGCCGTATGCCGGGATGGCGGCGGTCGTCGCCCTCTCTCTCGCCGCGTGCGGGGGTGGGTCGTCGACCACGAGTGCGCCCGCTCCGGTCGCCGCGACCCCGGCTCCGACGGGCACGGCTGGTGCCGGCGGCGGAGCAGGACAGCGGGTGCCGGGGACGACCGGTCTCATCGCCGCCGTCAACGGCGCGACGATGCAGGTGCAGACCCGCACCGACCAGACCGCGGTGTCGTGGACCGACGCGACGACGTTCACCAAGCAGGTATCGGCCGGCCTCGCCGATGTCACCACGGGGGTCTGCGTCACCGTCGTCGAGCCCGCGACCACCGGCACAGCCACCGCCACGCCGGGGGCAGCGGCCGCGACGACCGTGACGGCGGCCGCGGTGCAGGTGCGTCCGGCCACCAACGGGCAGTGCACGGGCGGGTTCGCCGGCGGTCCGGGTGGCGGCGCGGGTGCCGCACCGACGGGCGCGCCCACCGCAGCGCCCACGCGCACGGGCGGCACGGCGGGCGCTGGAGGGGCGGACGGCACGGGCGGCTTCGGACGGCGCGGCGTGAACGGCATCGTCACCGCGGTGACCGGGGCCACCTTCACGGTGCAGGAGCCGGTGCGCGGCGGAGGGGCGCCCGGCTCGACGACGGGCACCGCGACCGCGGGCGCGACGCAGACCGTCACCGTCACGACGACCGGGTCGACCACCTACCTCGCCGACAAGAGCGCGGCCGCGTCCGACGTCGCCGTCGGCGAGTGCGCCACGGCGCTGGGCAAGACCGACGACACCGGGTCGGTCGCCGCCACCTCGATCTCCCTGCGGCCGGCCACCAACGGCAGCTGCACGGGGGCCGGGGTCGGGGCTGGGCGCGGGAACGGCACCGCCACCGGCACGGCGACGGGCACGACTCGTGGCTAGCGCCAGGCAGCGGCGCCGCTGGAGGCGGCGCGCCGCGGTGGCAGCCGGCGCGGTCGTCGTCATCGGGGCCGGCGGCTACGTCGCCTACGCCCAGGCGTCGAAGAACGACGCCTCCGCCAGCTACCGGCTCGTGTCCGCGGCTCAGGGGTCCGTGGCCCAGACGCTCACCATCACCGGCACCGTCGCCCGCGTCTCGCAGGTGACCGCGGCGTTCCCGGTCAGCGGCACCGTGACCGGCGTCCTGGTCAAGGTGGGCGACACCGTCACCCCCGGCCAGCAGCTCGCGACGATCGACCAGGCTCCGCTGCAGGCCGCGCTCACCGACGCCCAGGCCCAGCTCCTCCAGGCTCAGGCCCAGCTGACCACCGACGAGACCGCGACCGCGACCGCCTCGGGCTCCACGGGGGCCAGCGGGTCCAGCGGGTCCGCGGGGTCCAGCGGGTCGACGGGGTCCAGCGGGTCCAGCAACGCCACCGACCCGGTGATCAGCACCACGACCAGCTGCGCGACCGCCGTGACCCCGAGGCCGGCCAGGCTGATCTTCACCGCCCGGATGCCCTGGGCGCTGGACTCCAGGGCCGAGTCGACCGAGTCCGCCGCGTCGTGGCTATGCGGACGGAAGATCGACGCCACGAACCCCCTCACCCCGCCGGGATGGTCATGCCCCCCATCGCCATGCGAGTGAGCGTGATCGGGTTGATCGTGTTGATGGTCACGGTCGTGGTCATGGTCATGGTCGGGTCCGCGGTCGACCTGGTGCTCGTGTCCGTGGCCGCGGCCCTGGGCGTAGAACGGCTCCTCGTCCTGCGAGAGGTCGCGGGAGACCTCGTCGGCGGGGTCGTCGCCGGGGTCGTCGCCGGGGTCGTCGGCGGGGTCGTCGGCGGGGTCGAGGTGGCGGTCATGGTCCTTGTCGCGGTGGTCGTGGTC
>JBDSYO010000529.1:0-5294 GCA_039925625.1 Lapillicoccus sp.
CGGTCGCGGTCCGCTGCGGGGTCGTACGTCTCGAACGTCGAGTCGTTCCAGTAGCTATCGAACGTCGCCAGGAACTTCTGCAGCAGGGGAGGCGTGGACACCGACGACAGTCGAACGTTCCACTCGACCCCGTCGAGCATCGCGGCCCGAGACAGATTGCTCGACCCGACGTATGCGGTGTCGAAGCCAGTCCGACGTCGGAAGAGCCACGCTTTGGCGTGCAGCCGGGTCCGCTGCGCGTCGTACTGGACCTTGACCTGTGCACCCAGGTCGTTGACCAGGCGATCCAGGGCGGGTCGCTCGGTGGCTCCCATGTAGGTCGTCGTGATGATGCGCACGGGGATGCCTCTGTCCCGCAACGCCATCAGCTTGTCTTCGAACAGCCGAAGTCCGTACCACTTGACGAAGGCCATGATGACGTCGACGCTGTCGGCGCTCGCCAACTCAGCGCGGATCTCATGCCCGATCCCCGGCTCACCCGGAGCATTGGTGAGCAGCGCTGCATCCGACAATGGCGTCGACGGCCGCTCCCTGAGGACGCGGACAACGGCGCCCGGTGTGGACGGCACCGAGACGGCGAGGAGCTGCCGAGCGGTGGCGAGGGAGTCCTCGCCTGAACCCAGAGTCTCGACCAACTGGTTGACCAAGGCGAGCCGCCGGCCCGCATCCCGCTCCTGGCGCAAGGCACGCAAGGTGATGTCACGGACGTGCCGAGCCAGAACCTCAGGCTCGTCCGCCTCATCGATCGCCCCCCGCTGGACGTCATCAGCGGCGTTGCTCGCCAAACGTCGTTCAAGCGCGCGGGTGATCAGACTCTCGTACAGCCCCCCGAGCAGACTCTCCTCCCCGGTGCTCACCCGGGTCAGCTTGCCAGGAACGCAGGCCAACGGGGCGATGAGCAGCTTCGTCTCTGGCGCACGACATAGGAGGGTTCTGGCCCTGGTAGGGGCCACAACCCTCCTCCGAAGCCGGGACCACGCGGAGCGGTCGCGCCCCAAGCCAGTCAGGTCACAAGAGTTCCGACCGGTTACCCTGACCGGACACGGGCCGCGGGCGACGCCTGGTGGAGGCACGGATGCGCGAGTGGCCTGGGATGGCCGTCGAGCGCCCAGAGGCGGGCATCCTCCTGGTCACGCTCAACCGGCCGGACAAGCTCAACGCGCTCACCTTCGAGATGTTCGATGCGCTCAGCGAGCTCCGCCACGAGGTCGAGGACGACGCATCCGTCCGGGTGGTGGTGCTCACCGGGGCCGACTGGGTCGGCCCCGACTCCGACGGCGGAGGGTGGACGTCAGGGCGGCGCGCGCCCGAACCGGTCCCGTGTCGGTCGTGAGCCGGTCGCTGAGACCGCGCAATGCCGTGTGGACACCGGCGCTGGGAACGAGCAGCCGACCGATCGCGTGACGGATGTCGACCGGCGAGAGGGCGTTGGGGTCGAGCACCTCGCCGTAGCCGAAGTCCTCGAGGGCGGCGGCGGCTGCGAACTGGTCGGTGGAGAAGGGCAGCACGAGCATCGGGACCCCGGCCGTGAGGGACTCGGTCACGCTGTTGTTGCCCCCGTGGGTCACGGTCGCCACCGAGTCCTGCAGCAGCCGCACCTGAGGCAGCACCCGCCGCACCAGCCACGAGTCCGGAAGGGTTCCGAGGTCGGCGAGGTCAGCCGACCCGCTGGCCAGCGCCACGCGGACAGGCAACTCGCGGAGACCCGCCGCCACCCGAGCGAGCACGTCGCTGCGCACCGACAGGAAGCTGCCGAGGCTGACGTAGACCACCGGCTCCGAATTCGCCGCGAGCCACGCCTCGACCTCGGCGTCGGGCGCCTCAGTGCGCACCGCCGAGCCGAGGAAGGTATGCCGGGGGAGCAGCCGGGTGCGCTCGGGCGGGTGCAGCTCCTCGGGGTAGTTGAGGAGCAGCACGTCACCGGTCTCGGCGAAGGCGTCGTTGCTCGCAGAGGCGGAGGGGTCGAGCGTGTGCAGGGTCTCGTTCCACCGTTCGGTGAAGGTGTCGCGCACCCGCACGCACAACGCGTGCAGCCGCTCGAGCGCAGCCGCATCCGGGGAGAACGACTGCGGCCAGGCCGGCGGGTACCCGTAGACCTCGTCACCCACCGTCAGCGCCGTCGGGTGGCCGAGTACGACGTCGCCGTGCCAGACACCGGCCGCGGTCAGGGCCAGCCGGGCGCTGAAGGCGAGGTGGTCGACGATGACCTGGTCGGGGCGCACCCGGTCGACGACCGCCGCCACCTCCGTCGCCACCCGCAGCGGGTCCCACAGCAGGTCGTCGCCTCGCGCCTCCGCCTGGAACGTCAGCGTCTCGACAGCGCCGCGACGGGTCGCCGCGAAGAACCCGCTCAACGCCTCGTCCTCGCCGGTCGGCTGGTCCTCCACCCGGATCACTCCGGGGTTCGAGCCGCGCCCGAGCTGGAGGTGGGCCCGTTCGAAGCCGAACCCCCGGACGATCTCGTCGGTGGCCGGACCGGTGGCGACGACGACCCGCTCGCCGGCCGCCTGCCACGCCGTCGCCAGCGTGGCGAGCGGGTAGAGGTGGGAGGCGTAGTCGGGGCTGATGACCAGCAGCGTCATGCGCCACGCCGGTTGCTCATCGCCCGACCCTAGGGCCGGGCGAGGGACGAGGAGGCCGCGTGGAGGCTGGGCCGGGTGCTGGGGTAGAGACCCGCGTAGATCCCGGTGAGCGCGCCGGCCATGGTCTGGATGCTGAACCGCTCGCGGACCAGCCGCTCGGCGACCACGGCGTTCACCGGCGCGTCCGGGCCCGAGGCCAGGTCGAGGGCGCTGACGACGGCGTAGGACAGGGCGGCCGGCGACCGGGTGTCCGCGAGGATGCCGGTGACCCCGTCGTCGACGTAGGTGGCGGGGCCGCCCTCCCACGGTGCCACGACGACGAGCCCCGTCGCCATGGCCTCAAGGATGGCGATGCCGAACTCCTCCTTGAGGCTGGCCGAGACGTAGATCCCACCGGGCGCGCTGACGCCCGGCCGGCCGTGTCGGACCGCGGCCAGCCAGACCGCAACGGTGGCATTGGGCCGGTGGCCGGCCAGCAGCAGCCCGCGGCCCGGCCCCTCGTTCCGGGGCACCACCTCGTCGATCCGGGCCAGCTGGCCCCGTTCGTCGGCGTTGGGGTCATCGAGGTCGCCGCCGACGAGGAGGAGGTTGGCGCGGTCCCGCAGTCCGGGGCTGCCCGCCCAGGCCTTCACGAGCGTCGCCATGCCCTTCACCGGGTGGAGCCGTCCGACGCTGACGACGAGGGGCAGCCCGCGCCGCTCCGGCGGCAGGGACCTCAGCAGCGAGTCGAGCTCCGCGAGTGACACCCGCGTCTCCTGCGACGCATACCCGCCGCTGGTCGAGGTGGCGATCTCAGCAGCCGCTCGGTCCAGGGGGAGCGGGTCGATCCCCTCCGGCACGGTGCTGACCCGGCCCGGCTGGGCGATCTCCTCCGCCGCGAGGTCGAGGCCGAGCAGGTCCCGCAGGCTGGCCTCCAGCGCCGGCCGCGGGAACACGACGAGCCGGGCGGCCTGGCGCTGCAGCTCCTGGAGCAGGCGGATGCGGAAGACGAGGTGCTCGACCTCGTCGACGCGGCCGATGTCGGCGCGGCTCAGGTGCCCGTCCGCCTCCCGGGCCGCGACCGAGGCGTGGGGGTCAGGGGCCAGGGTGAGCACGACGGGTATGCCGAGGTCGCGCGCGGCTTCGGCACCGGCCCACGACCCGACGTCGGCCATGCGCAGGTGGAGCACGTCGACGTGGGCCTGCGAGAGGATCCGGCGCACGGCGCGGCGCGTGGCGACCCGCCGCGGCCACGACTCGGCCGCGGGCACCGGTGGCTCCCAGAAGGGCACCGGCTGGTACTGGTGACCCGGGCCGTCGACGACCAGCGGACCCACGTCGTCACCGGCCCGGCCCCGGGAGATCGTCACCACCCGCGTGACCTCGCCCGGGTCGGCGAGCAGCGCGTCCCCGAGGTGCACGAGGAGCGTCGCGATCCCTCCCGTGTCGCCCTGGCCCGCCCGCATCAGGCTCCCGTCGATATCGGCGTGCAGGAAGAGCTGGCCCACGGTGAGCCCCTCACCGGGGGGACGGGTGGCCGGTGGCGCCCCCCGGTGGTCGAGATCGGCCCGGGCGAGCCGGGCGACGCCGGCCAGAGCTCCCCCGCTGGCGGAGATGGCGTCGAGGAGGTCGGTCAGCTCCGGGTCCCCGGGGTTCCCACTGTCCCCCAGGGCGGCCAGAGTCGCGACGCGTACAGCCGGTGCCTCACGGTCGTCGGCGGCCAGACCGAGGAGTATGCGGGTGGTCGGGGCCTCCGGCACCAGGCCGAGCGTCTCGGCCAGCCTCGCCCGCGGCCCGTCCGGGGTCGTGCCGGCCAACGCGGCCACGAGGGCTTCTCGCACTGTTGTCGGGTCCTCTCCCGCGAACGTCTCCAGGGTGGCCTGGGCGAGGGTGCCGACAAAACCCCCTTCGAGGACGAGGGCGATGAGGCCGGAGAGCGACTCCTTCACGAGCGGACCGGTGCCGAGGGTCCACGCGGCGTGGTCGCGCAGGAAGGACGGTCCGGTCGACAGCAGGTCCGCAAGCCGCCGTCCGGAGGCCGCCCCGGGGGAGGCTCCCAGAGCGTGCACCGCGGCGATCATGGCCAGCTCGTCCGAGCCGTCCAGGGCTCGGTCGAGCACCGCGACGGCATCCCGCACGCCGATCGGGCCGGGCCCGGCATCGGGAAGGAGCGCTCCGAGGGTCGCGATGGCCTGCACCAGCGTGGGTGGTGGGCCGACCCGGGTCGGGTCCTCGTTGATCATCGCCCGCACGTGATGGCCCTCCTTGCGTCGTGGCCGAATGTGGCCCCCGGGTGCCCGGGATGCCGGGTGTGGTTCGTTGTCCTTGCTCTGGTATTCGGTCTGGACAACGGTCTCGGATGCGGCAGAAGTCCGGGTGGCCGCTGCGCCGCAGACGGCCCGGCTGGCCGGGCGGAATCTCGGGTCGGAGGTGCACAATGACCGGGCACCGCGGCCGTTGCACTCCAGACCGTCCACGCGACCGGGGGCATCACTCGGGCCAACGTCACCCACGGACCACGGAGCTCACATGCGTCGCACGGCCACGGCTTTCGCAGCAACCCTCCTCCTCGCCGGCGTGGGGGTGGGGGTCGCTGGTCCCGCGGCGGCGAAGAGCTCCCCGCCGACGGCCAACGGGCACTCCCTCAAGACGTCGCCCTACGTGGCGCTGGGCGACAGCTACTCATCGGCGGCCGGGGTCAACCCGCTGATCCCGACCGCGCCGCCCGTCTGC
>JBDSYO010000530.1:0-2680 GCA_039925625.1 Lapillicoccus sp.
GACGATCGAGCCGGCGCCCCACAGGGTGAGCACCCAGCCGATGTGCTGCTGGGCCCCCATGTCGCGCAGGGTCGCGACGATGGAGACGTCGGTGCCGGCGAGGACGACCGTAGCGGCGGCCGACGCAGCGAGGACGGCGAGGACCTGCAGGCTGAACCACGACCTCACGGGAGCGGCCGTGGCCCCTCCGGGCTCGCTGGCGGCGGTGGCGTGGCCCGCCGCTCGCAGGGCGGGGTTGAGCACGGCCAGGACGATGCCCGCGACGATCGAGAGCCACTCGAAGACGAAGATCGCCCAGCCGGTGTGCCACATGGTCGCCGCCCAGACCCCGAGGGCCGGACCGGCCATGAAGGAGAACTCGGTGCCGATCGAGTCGAGGGACAAGGCGGTGCGGCGCTGGTCCTCCGGCACGGCCGAGACCAGGACCTGCCGCAGGATCGAGAACGTCGGGACGGCGAAGAGCCCACCCAGGGCCGCCAGCCCCATCAGCCACCAGTAGTCGACCCACGGTGCGATGGACCAGCAGACCGCCTGGACCACGAGCGACGGGACCACGACCCGGCGCAGGCCCCGGCGGTCGAGCATGCGCCCGCGCCACGGGCTGGAGAACGCGAGGGCGATGGTCGCCGCGGTGGTGAGCAGGCCGGCCGCGCCGTAGCTGCGGTGCAGAGCGGTGACGACGTGCAGGGTGAGGATGACGCCGCCGGCGAAGAGCGGGACCCGGATGAAGAACCCCAGCAGCAGCGCCGCCCGGGCGTCCGGCAGCGCCAGGACGGGTCGGTAGACGGACAGGCGCACCGCCCCAGGGTGCCATCCGGCACCGACGGGGTACACGGGGTTTCCACCGTCAGCTCGCCCGTCCGCCCGCGTGTGGCGCGGGGCGCGACGGGGCAAAGAGCAGGAGGTCCCACGGCCAACCTCTCTTGACCCGTTCCAGAGAAGGTTGTGTGGTGGCGAGCAGCCGACACACCGACCAGGCATGACCAGGCATACCGAGAAGGAGCACGATGACGGACATGACGTCACGAGGCGAGTCCATCCAGACGGCACCCAGCGCCGAGGCGCACCTGGGGTCGACGACCGACAACGGCGCCCCCGCCGTCAGCGACCGCAACTCGCTGACCCTCGGCGCCGACGGCCCGATCCTGCTGCACGACGTGCACTTCCTCAACCAGATGGCGCACTTCAACCGTGAGCGCATCCCGGAGCGCAACGTGCACGCCAAGGGCTCCGGCGCGTTCGGGGTCTTCGAGACCACCGAAGACATCACGGCCTACACCAAGGCGGCCATCTTCGCGCCGGGCACCACGACCGACATGCTCGCCCGGTTCTCGACGGTGGCCGGCGAGCAGGGCTCCCCCGACACCTGGCGTGACCCGCGCGGCTTCGCGCTGAAGTTCTACACGACCGAGGGCAACTGGGACCTCGTCGGCAACAACACCCCCGTCTTCTTCATCCGCGACACGATGAAGTTCCCGCACTTCATTCGCAGCCAGAAGCGCCTCGGCGGCTCGGGCCTGCGCGACAACCACATGCAGTGGGACTTCTGGAGCCTCAACCCGGAGTCGGCCCACCAGGTGACCTACCTCATGGGCGACCGCGGCATCCCGAAGACGTTCCGGCACATGAACGGCTACGGGTCGCACACGTTCCTCATGGTCAACGCGGCCGGCGCCAAGCACTGGGTGAAGTTCCACTTCCACAGTGAGCAGGGCGTCGAGGGCCTGACCGGCGCCGAGGCCATGCGCATCGCCGGCGAGGACGCCGACCACCACCGCCGCGACCTGCACGACGCCATCGAGGCCGGCGACTTCCCGCGCTGGACCCTGTCGATCCAGGCGATGCCCTACGAGGACGCGAAGACCTACCGGTTCAACCCGTTCGACCTGACCAAGGTGTGGCCGCACAGCGACTACCCGCTCATCAAGGTCGGCACGATGACGCTGAACAAGAACCCCGACAACTTCTTCGCGCAGATCGAGCAGTCGGCGTTCGAGCCGTCCGCGATCGTGCCGGGCATCGGCTTCTCACCGGACAAGATGCTGCTCGGACGGGCGTTCGCCTACTCCGACACCCATCGCTACCGGATCGGCCCGAACTACCTGCAGCTGCCCGTCAACCGCCCCCGCGTGGAGCTGAACACCTACACACAGGACGGGCCGATGGCGTTCGAGCACAACGGTGGCGCCCCGGTGTACGCCCCGAACAGCCAGGGCCGCGGCTACGCCGACCAGGTCGGCGAGGTCGAGGACGGCTGGGAGGCCGACGGCGCGATGGTGCGCCAGGCGTACACGCTGCGGGCCGACGACGACGACTTCGGCCAGGCGGGGACGTTGGTGCGCGACGTCTGGAACGACGAGCAGCGTGAGGCGTTCGTCGAGACCGTGGCCGGGCACCTGCTCGGCGGGGTCAAGAGCCCCGTGCTGGAGAGGGCGTTCGCCTACTGGAGGAGCGTCGACGCCGACACGGGTGCGCAGATCGAGGAGCTGGTGCGCGCCGGCGTCGGAGGCGCCAACCCCGGCGGCCAGGCGGAAGACGCCAAGGTGGTCAAGGAGCCGATGGTCGAGGAGAAGACCTACGCCCGGACCTGAGCCGGCACGTGACGTACGGGACGGTCGGGTTTCCGACCGTCCCGTACCTCTTGGTGCGGGTGGTCAGGGGCCGACGAGGAGGACGACGG
>JBDSYO010000531.1:0-2675 GCA_039925625.1 Lapillicoccus sp.
GCTGGTCACGCGGTGCGAGGGCGTCGCTCAGGCCCGCCCCGACGAGGACGTCGTAGGCCGGAGAGGCCTGCGCTGCGTCGTTGAAGTCGCCCATGACGACGGTCGGGCCCCCTTGGGCATGCTGGGCGACGAGCCCGGCGCCGAGCACGCGGGCCCGGGTGCCGACGTGGTCGAGGTGGGTGTTGACGACGGTGAAGACCTCGCCCGAGGCCGCGTCGTGGAACCGCACGGCGGTGAGCATGCGCGGCAGGTGAGCGTCGTCGGCCCGCGACCCAGGCACCTCGGGCGTCGTTGACAGCCAACGGTGTCGGACGTCGAGCACGCTCAGGGCGCTCGAGTCGTAGACCACCCCGCACGTCTCGTCGGTGCGTCGGCCGCACCGCCCCTCGCCGACCCACCGGTAGGCGTCGGGGAGCCGGGCGACGAGGGCGTCGAGCATCGCGGCGGAGGCTTCCTGGGTGCCGAGGACGGTCGGTCTCAGGGCCGCCACGCGATCGGCCACGCGCGGGCACCGGACCGCCCAGGACAGCGCGCCAGGGAAGGAGTCGGTGAGCACGTTCCACGTCATGACCCGCACCCGGCCGAACCTATCGGGGGCCAGGCTCGCATACCTGGCGCTCAGGAGGCCCACAGGTAGGTGGGAGCCTCGGTGGCTAGACCTGGGAGCTCCCGGTGAGCGCCAGCGAGAAGAGGAACCTCATGATGGACACGCGACTCGAGCTGCCGGCTCGCGAGAGCGCACCGCGCCGCAGCGGCCTGACCATGGTGATCGACCCGGGTCTGTTCACCGGCCGGTTCGCCGACGCCATGGAGAGCGTCGGACCGTACGTCGACCTGGTCAAGTTCGGCTGGTGCACGGCGCTGGTGACGCCCGACATCAAGCGGAAGATCGACATCCTCCACGAGGTCGGCATCGAGTTCTACTTCGGCGGGACCCTGTTCGAGCGGTTCGCCATGGCCGACATGGTCGACGACTGGCGCGCGCTGTGCCGCACGATGGGGGCCACCCACGTCGAGGTCTCCAACGGCACGATCCCGATGCCCAACGCGGAGAAGGCCCGCTGGGTGGCGAGGCTGGCGGACGAGTTCACGGTCGTCAGCGAGGTCGGGTTCAAGGACCAGGGCCGAGCGGCGACGATGACGTCGGGCGAGTGGGTCGACGCGATCGGCGAGGACCTCGATGCCGGCGCTTCGCTCGTGATCACCGAGGCGCGGGAGAGTGGGCGCGGCGGACTGTGCCACCCCGACGGCACGCCGCGAGACGATGTCGTCGACGACGTGCTGGACGCCGGGTTCGACGTGGACCGGCTGCTGTTCGAGGCGCCGACCAAGGAGCTGCAGTGCTTCTTCGTCAAGCGTCTGGGCGCGTCGGTGAACCTCGGCAACATCGCGGCCGACGACGTGATCTCGTTGGAGACGCTCCGTCTGGGCCTGCGGTCGGACACGATGCTGAGCCTGGCCCTCTGATGCGCACCACGCACGACGCCTTCCATCTGGCCATCCCGGCGGCCGACCTCGAGGAGGCGTACGCCTTCTACGTGACCGGCCTGGGGTGCAAGCTGGCCCGGCGCTACGACGACCGCATCACCCTGGACTTCTTCGGCGACCAGGTCGTCTGCCATCTCTCGGAGAAGTGGGACCGCGACCCGGAGCTCTACCCCCGCCACTTCGGCGTGACCTTCCACGACCGCGACGACTTCGACCGGCTCCTACGGCTGGCCCGGTCCCGCGATCTGCGGTTCTTCGAGGAGCCGTTCCGCCGTTTCGAGGGCCGCGTCGAGGCGCACGAGTCGTTCGTGCTGGCCGACCCGTCCCACAACCTGCTTGAGTTCAAGCACTACGACGACCCCCGGATGATGTTCTGACCCGCTCAGAACGTCGCGGTTTCGGGAAGGGGCGACGGCGGTGTGGCCGGCGCGTCGAAGGGGGTGCCCTGCGGCTGGCATACCGCGTTGCGCGCGGGCAGGGTGTTGTCGACGAGATAGCGGGTGACGGCGTCGTCGACGCACGCGTTGCCGGCCTTGAGGTACGCGCTGTGGCCCCAGCCGGCATAGCTGAGCAGCTGGGCGTTCTTCAGCAGCCGGGAGGCGGCGAGGGCCCCCTCGTAGGGCGTGGACGGATCGTAGTAGTTGCCCACGACGAGGACGGGGTTCGACGTCGTGGCGCGCCACGGACCCGTGTAGCGATCGGCGTCGCGGGCCGACCAGCTGCTGCAGATGGTGCTGTCCCAGGTCCACAGGGCGCCGAAGTGCGGGAAGCGGTGCGCCTCCTTGTCGGCGGCACGTGGCCATGCGGCGAACGAGGCCGGGTTGTCGGTCTCGGAGCACGGTACGGCGGCGAAGGCCTCGAACTGTGGGTAGTCGCCGAAGGCGAGGGACCGGCCCGCGGGGACCGGTGAGCCGACCGATGAGGCCGCGGCTGAGGCCGTAGCGTCGGCGGCCGTCGCCTGAGGCTGCGCCTCGAGCTGCGCCAGGAACTCGGCCGTCCCGGCCCAGCGGGGGGTGTACAGCCCGCTCATGGTGGCGCCGATGATCGCCGGGTAGGTCATGAGGAACTCAGGGAGGCCCGGGTACGGGATCGGGTGGGCCTTGGCCCGTTCCAGCAGCGCCTCGTAGCGGGCGCGCGCGTTGCCCGATAGCGCGCAGCGGTCACCCACCTGGTCGCACAGCGTGAGG
>JBDSYO010000532.1:0-6505 GCA_039925625.1 Lapillicoccus sp.
AAGGTGGACCCAAAACAACGAGGCATCGGCGGACTCTCCATGGGCGGGTTCTGCGCCCTCAACCTCGGCCTCAAGCACCCCGACCTCTTCTCCCTCGTCCTCGACTTCTCGGGTGAGACACAACCCATCGCGGACACGCTGCCCGGTGGCATACAAGCGCTCTTCGGGGCCAACTGGCAGCAGCAGTCGGACGCGAACAACCCGTTGAAGTACTTCAGCAAGCTCGACCCCAGCAAAGCGCCCGCGATCTGGCTGGACTGCGGCACTGACGACAAAGGAACGCTCTCGGGGCTGGCGGAGTTGGCGCCCCTGATGAAGGCGAAGGGATTCACCGTGGAGCTGCACACTCGCCCAGGAGACCACGAGTTCAAGACGTGGACGGCTGCTCTTGGCGACGCGCTGCCCTGGGCAGCCAGCCGCTTCTACTCCTCACCCTGACTGGGAATCCGCCGGGGGACGAGCCGGTTGTCACGCCCATGACCCGTGTCGTCGCCCCCACCGGCTTCGGTGGCCCCGAGCAGCTCGCCCTCACCGAGGTGCCCACCCCCGAGCCCGGTCCGGGCGAGGTCAGGCTGGCGGTCCGCGCAATCGGGGTCAACCCCATCGACTGGAAGTCCTACTCCGGCCTCATAGGGCGGGACCCCGCGGCCCTCGGGACCATGGGGAGCGAGGTCTCCGGCGTCGTCGCCGCCGTCGCCTCCGGGGTCGAGCACTGGTCCGTCGGCGACGAGGTCATCGCACCGCGGGTGCCCGGACCGGCCTACGCCACCGACGTGATCGTCCCCGCCGAGGGACTCATCGCCAAGCCCACCGGGCTGTCGTTCGAGCAGGCGGCGGCCGTGACCCTCGTCGGCGGCACGGCCGCGCACGCCCTGGAGGCAGCCCACGTGCAGCGCGGCGACACCCTCCTCGTGCACGGAGGGGCGGGCGGCGTAGGTGGGCTCGTCGTCCAGCTGGCCGCTCGGCGCGGGGCCCGCGTCATCGCCACCGCCGGCGATCGCAACCAGTCCTACCTGCGCGAGCTCGGCGCGGAGCCGCTCGTCTACGGCGATGGTCTCCTCGACCGCGTCCGGGAGGCTGCCCCCGACGGCGTCGACGCGGTCATCGACACCGTCGGCACGGACGAGGCCGTCGACACGTCACTGGCCCTGCTCGAGGACCCGGCGAGGCTCGTCAGCATCGCCGCCTTCATGCGCGGGGGTGACGGGATCACCCTCATCGGTGGCGGACCCGGCGCCGACCCGGGCACGGAGCTGCGCACCCGGGCCTGGCCCGAGGTCGCGCAGCTCGTCGCCGACGGCGCGCTCAGCCTCCCCATCGAGCGGACGTACCCGCTCGAGCAGACCGCGCGGGCGCACCGCGACAGTGCGGCCGGGCATACCCGAGGCAAGCTCGTCGTCGTCGTCGACTAGACGAACGCTCCGGTGCCAGTGATGGCGCGGCCGACGATGAGCTGGTTGACCTCGCGCGTGCCCTCGTAGGAGTAGACCGCCTCGGCGTCGGCGAAGTAGCGGACCATGCCGTGCTCCAGCACGATCCCGTTGCCACCCATGACCTCTCGCGCCAGGCCGACGGTCTTGCGCATGAGGGTCGACGCGGACGCCTTGGCCATCGCGGCGTGCTCGTCGGCCTCGATGCCGGCGTCCTGCAGCTGGGCGAGCCGTACGACCATCCCCAGCGACAGCGTCGTGTTGGCGAGCATCGTGGCGAGGTGGTCCTGCACGAGCTGGAAGCTGCTCAGCGGCTGGCCGAACTGCTCCCGGCGCAGCACGTACGCCAGCGCCGTCTCGTACGCCCCCATCTGCAGGCCGACGGCGCCCCACGCCACGCCCCCGCGGGTGATGCGCAGGACGTTGGCGGTGTCCTTGAAGCTGCCCGCGCCGGCGAGGCGGTGGTCGTCGTCGAGATGCACGTCCTCCAGGGTGATGTCGGCGTTCTGCACGCTACGCAGCGCGAACTTGCCCTCGATCTTCGTGGCCGTGAACCCCGGCGTGCCCTGCTCCACGACGAACCCGAGCACCTCGTCGCTGTCGACGTCGCGCGCCCAGACCACGATGAGGTCGGCGAACGTTGCGTTGCCGATCCAGCGCTTCTTCCCGTTGAGCACCCAACCGCCATCGACCCTGCGGGCGCTCGTCTCGAGGCCGCCGGCGATGTCCGAGCCGTGGTCGGGCTCGGTCAACGCGAACGCGCCGATGCTCGTCAGGGCGGCCATTCCGGGCAGCCAGCGCTCCCGCTGCTCGGGCGACCCGCAGTGGTAGATGCTCGCGAAGGCGAGCCCGGCGTGCACCCCGAAGAACGTGCCGAACGACGGGTCGACGCGCGACATCTCCAGCGACACGAACCCGCTGAACAGCCGCGACGCCGCAGGCTTCTGGGCGCCGAACCCCTCGTAGGCCGCGCCCACGATGTCGAGCTCGGCCAGCCCGGGGATGAGCTCCATGGGGAACTCGGCCCGCGCCCAGTAGTCGTCGGCCACCGGCCGCACCCGCTCCTCGAGGAACGCCCGCAGCCGCAGGACCAGCTCCTGTTCGCCCGGCGGCAGCAGGGACTCGTACGCGTAGAAGTCGCCGGGGAGCTGCAGGGGCTGAGGCTGCGCCTCGGCGCCGGTCGTCGCTGACATGCGGTCACGGTATGCCGCGCGACCCGGGGGCGCCCCTGCGGCCCCGTTCGTGCGGTGCGGGTACGGAATCCGGTGCGGCTCAGAGCCTGACCGGGAAATGGCGGTTAGGTTGGCCGGTATGCCGCCCACCAGGAGGGATGCCCGGAAGACCTCCAGTGCGAAGAGCGCGACGCCGTCGGTCGAGCTCGAGGTCGGCGACCGGACGGTGCGGGTCAGCAACCCCGACCGGGTCTACTTCCCGAAGACCGGGTGGACGAAGCTCGACCTCGCCCAGTACTACCTCAGCGTCGGCGACGGCATCGTCCGGGCCCTGCGCGACCGCCCGTGCATGATGCACCGGTTCCCCCAGGGCCTCGCGGGCGACAAGGTGCACCAGAAGCGGGTCCCCCACGGAGCGCCGCCGTGGCTCGAGACGGTGCGGGTGACGTTCCCGCGCTGGAACCGCACCGCCGACGAGCTGTGTGTCACCGAGCTGGCCAGCGTGATCTGGGCGGTCCAGATGTCCACCGTCGAGTTCCACCCCTGGAACTCGCGGCGGGCCGACACCGAGTCGCCCGACGAGTGGCGTATCGACCTCGACCCCATGCCGGAGTGCGACTTCGCCACGGTGCGCCGGGTCGCCCACGTGGCCCATGAGGTGCTCGACGAGCTGGGGGCGACCGGCTTCCCGAAGACGTCGGGCGGCAAGGGCCTGCACGTCTACGTCCGCATCGAGCCGGAGTGGGGCTTCCACGACGTCCGCCGAGCCGCGCTCGCGTTCGCCCGCGAGGTCGAGCGCCGCGCGGGTGGCGACGTGACGACGACGTGGTGGCGCAAGGATCGCGACCCCGCCACGGTCTTCGTCGACTACAACCAGAACGCCCGCGACCACACCATCGCCAGCGCCTACTCCGTGCGCGGGGTCCCCGACGGCACGGTGTCGACCCCCATCGCCTGGGACGAGGTCGACGACGCCGTGCCGCTGGACTTCACCCTGGCCACCGTGCCCGCCCGCTACGCCGAGAAGGGCGACCTGCACGCGGGCATCGACGACACGGCATACCGGCTCGACACCCTGCTCGAGTGGGCCGAGCGCGACGAGCGCGCGGGTCACGAGACCCCCGAGGTGCCCGAGAGCCATGACGACTGACGGGCCGCCCACGCTCGGCGACGGCATCATCACGCTGCGCCCCCGGACGGACGCCGACGCCGACGCCGATCGGCGCCGCTCGTTCGTCGTCGAGGTCGAGGGCGAGCCGGTCGGGCTCGTCGAGGTGCAGGACCTCGGCGGGTCGACCGGTGAGCTGTCGTGGGCGGTCGACCCCGAACACCGCGGACGCGGGTACGCCACCCGCGCCGTGCGGCTCCTCGTCGCGTATGCGTTCGAGGAGCTCGGGCTCACCCGGCTACAGGCCCGGGTGCCGCGGGACAACGAGCGGGCCATCCGGCTCGCCCGCCGGTCGGGGCTGCGCAACGAGGGACACGTGCGCGCCGCTCCGCGCAGCGGCGAACGCGACCACGTGCTGCTCGCCCGCCTCGTCGACGACCCGGACCCCGGCGACCGCGCCGGCTTCCGGGCCCTGCTGAACTCCTTCCTGCCTCGCAAGCGCGTCATCGCCCAGGCCCTGGTCCGCGACGACGCCGGTCGCGTGCTCATGTGCCACCCCACCTACAAGGACGACTGGGACCTGCCGGGAGGGGTGGTCGAGCCCCACGAGTCGCCGCGCGACGCCGCCGGCCGCGAGGTGCTCGAGGAGCTGGCGCTCGACCTCGCCGTCGGCGGACTGCTGCTCGCCGACTGGATGCCGCCGTGGAGCGGCTGGGACGACGCCCTGTGTCTCGTGTTCGACGCGGGTCGGCATCCGGCGTCGCTGGTGTCCCGTACCGTCCTGCAGGCCCGCGAGATCCGGGCCGTCGACTTCCTCACGGTGGACCAGGTGCAGGAGCGAGCCGCGGACTACACGGCCCGCCGCGTGGTCGCCGCGCTGGAGGCGGCGGAGCGGGGCGGCCCGCCGTTCACCGAGTCCGGCCGCCCCGTCTGACCGATGCGCCGTTCGACGACCGATCCGCGGGATGGGCCTGGAACTCCATGCGCATTCGGCGGATCGGTCGTCAGCCTGCGCATCGCGTTGTCGGTGGCGCGGGTGAGGATGTGGGGGTGCCCGAGGGTGACACCGGCTACCGGCTGGCGCGAGCCGTGACCTGACCCCGCACAGCCGCCTGAGGGATGGACGGCGGATGGTCGGTCACGCCCCCCGGGAAGCGCCTGCCGCCGGCCCTCCAGCCGCAGGTACGCCTCGTGCTCACGCTCGACACCGGGGAGACGGCGTGGGGCATACGCCTGCACGACCTCGCGCTGGTGAGAACCCGCGGAGCGCGAGGTCGTCGGTCATCTCGGCCCCGACCCGCTGCGGGACGACTGGGACGCTGACGTGGGGGTCCGCCGGTTCAGGGCGGACACCGCGCTGCCGCTGGTCGCGGCCCTGCTCGACCAGCGGAGCGTCTGCGGGCTCGGCAACCTGTGGGTCAACGAGCTGGGGGCGGATGCAGGTGACGACCGGCAGCACCCGACCGGGTGAGAAGCTCTGGGGGCTCGGACCGGGCCGGCCGGCCGTGTCGTCGCTGCGGCACCCCGGTGCAGGTGGTGGGCGAGGTACCGGGCGACCCGGCCCGCCCCCCGGACGTGGTGGTGTCCGCGGTGCCAGCCCGGCCCTGCCGCACCCGGTGCGGTCCGGGTACGCGACACCTCCGACGGGAAGCCGACGCACCGACATACGATGCTGGGAGATGGCCCCGACGAGGGGGCCCCGCCCAGGCCTGACGAAGGCTCATGAATTCTGGTGATCCCAGCATGACCACCCCGACCGTCCAGCAGCTCAACCGCGTCGTCATCCGCTTCGCCGGTGACTCCGGCGACGGGATGCAGCTGACCGGCGACCGCTTCACCAGCGACGCCGCCCTGCTCGGCAACGACCTGTCGACGCTGCCGAACTTCCCGGCCGAGATCCGCGCCCCCCAGGGCACCCTGCCCGGGGTGTCGAGCTTCCAGCTGCACTTCGCCGACCACGAGGTGCTGACGCCGGGCGACGAGCCCGACGTCCTCGTCGCCATGAACCCCGCCGCCCTCAAGGCCAACCTGCCCGACGTGCCGCGGGGCGCGACGATCATCGTCGACACCGACGAGTTCTCGAAGCGCAACCTGGCCAAGGTCGGCTACACCGCCTCGCCGCTCGACGACGGCACGCTCGAGAGCTACCACGTCCACGCCGTCGCCCTCACCTCGATCACCGTCGAGGCGCTGGCCGCCCTCGAGCTGAGCCGTAAGGACAAGGAGCGCGCGAAGAACATGTTCGCGCTGGGGCTGCTGTCGTGGCTCTACACGCGGCCGATCGCCATGACCGAGCGGTTCCTCACGGCCAAGTTCGGCGCCAAGCCCCTGCTCCTCGAGGCCAACCTCACGGCCCTGCGCGCAGGCTTCCACTACGGCGAGACCACGGAGGACTTCGCCCACCGCTACGAGGTCGGCCCGGCGCCGATGAAGGCGGGTCTCTACCGGAACATCACCGGCAACGTCGCACTCGCCTACGGCCTGGTCTCCGCGGCCCACCGGGCGGGCCGCCCGCTCGTGCTCGGCTCGTACCCCATCACCCCGGCCTCCGACATCTTGCACACCCTCGCGGGGCTCAAGCGGTTCGGCGTGACCACCATGCAGGCCGAGGACGAGATCGCGGGCGTCGGGGCGGCCCTCGGTGCCGCGTTCGGCGGCGCCATCGGGGTCACCACGACCTCCGGCCCGGGGCTCGCCCTCAAGGCCGAGACCATCGGCCTCGCCGTCTCCCTCGAGCTGCCCCTCGTCATCTGCGACATCCAGCGCGGCGGCCCGTCCACGGGTCTGCCGACCAA
>JBDSYO010000533.1:0-2945 GCA_039925625.1 Lapillicoccus sp.
CCACTGCACCGACTCGGCGTCGAGGTGGTTGGTGGGCTCGTCGAGTAGGAGCAGGTCGGGCTTCTGGAGCAGCAGCTTGCACAGCGCGACCCGGCGGCGCTCACCACCCGAGAGCACACTCACGTCGGCGTCCGGCGGTGGGCAGCGCAGCGCGTCCATGGCCTGCTCGAGCTGGGCGTCGAGGTCCCAGGCGTCGGCGTGGTCGATGTCCTCCTGGAGCGTGCCCATCTCCGCCAGCAGGGCGTCGTAGTCGGCGTCGGGCTCGGCCATCTCCTCGGAGATCTGGTTGTAGCGGTCGAGCTTGGCCTTGATCTCTCCCGCACCCTCCTCGACGTTGCCGAGCACGGTCTTGCTCTCGTTGAGCGGCGGCTCTTGCAGGAGGATGCCCACCGAGGCTCCCGGCGCGAGCCGGGCCTCGCCGTTCGACGGCTGGTCGAGGCCGGCCATGATCTTGAGGATCGTCGACTTGCCCGCGCCGTTGGGCCCCACGACACCGATCTTGGCGCCCGGGTAGAAGGACATCGTGACGTCGTCGAGGATGACCTTCTCGTTGTGCGCCTTGCGCGCCTTGGTCATGGTGTAGATGAACTCGGGCATATGTCCAAGGCTATCCGGGGCGGGCCTATCGGCCCGCATCGGCCGGGTTGCTCCACGCCTCAGCCGGCGCCGACCACGACGTAGTCGTCGGTCTCGGCGTCCTCGACCCGACGGCCGAACCCGCCCTGCACGAGCACGCCGGGGTCGGTCTCGCCCGTGCCCTGCTCTCCAGGGTCACCACCGCTGCCGTCGCCACCCGGACCGTCGTCGTCGAACGAACGCTGGATCTCCGGGTCGGCCAGCCGGTCGTTGGTGTCGAGCTGGGTGCGCTCTGGCCTGGTGAAGTCGGACTGCCCCCGCGAGAGGTCGTGCCCGAGCGTGTAGGCGTCGATCTCGACGCTGGTGCGCGGCTCGCCCTTCTCGGTCTCCCACTGGTTGACCCGCAGCCGTCCGTAGACGACCACCGGATGCCCCTTCTTCACACTGGTCATGACGTTGGCCGCGAGCGCGTTGAACGCGGCGACGTTGACGAAGTTGGTGCTGCCGTCCACGAAGGTGCGCTTCTCGGCGTCCCACCGCCTCGTCGTCGAGGCGACCCGCAGGCTGGCGAACGGCTTGCCGACCTTGGTCGGCCGGCTGATCGGGTCGCTGACGACGTTGCCGACGACGGTCACGAAGCTCTCGTTCATCTCTGTCTCCCCACTCGATGGTCCGGTCCGTGGCCGGCGCCCCCGGCGCTCGACCCGTGGCCTCAGCATCGACGCTGCCGCACCGCGGTCGCCAGAGCGGTCCCGCCGCCTGTGGATGACGGGATGAGTCGGTCAAGGGGTGTGGACGACACCCCGGTCTCCGCCCGCCAAAGGTCACCTTTGGTCGTTGAAGGCCGGCCAGAACAGCAGAAGTTGACCACTCGAGGTCCGTTGACCGCCGACCGGCACGGCGAGCCGCGGCACCGGCTCAGGTGAGGCGGGCGTCCTCGAGGAGCTCACGGGTCCGCCGGTGGCGGCCCAGCACGTCCTGGACCGGGTCGACCAGCTGCTCGGTGGCGACCACGGCCACCGCGTCGTGCAGCCTCCCGCGAACGAGGGCGGTGCGCCGTCGCGCTCCCACCCGGGCGGCGGCCCGGGCCAGCCAGGCCGACAGCAGCCCGAACACCAGCCCGGCGACGAGCAGCAGGGTGGGCAGCGGGACGGCGCCCACCTTCGGGGTGTCGATCTGCGGCAGCTGGAGCCACCCGACCACCCCGAGGGCGACGAGCCAGACCAGGCCGACGACGCTCGCGAGCCCGAACACCCACTGGAGCCAGCCCATGGCGCGCCACCAGACCGGTGGCCGCGAACGGAGCGGGGTGGTGACGACGACCCGGTCGAGCCGCTCGTAGAGGCGGTCGTCGGTGGGGGCGGCGGCGTCGGACACGGCTTCTGACCACAGCACCGGCAGACCCTCCGAGGCGCGCTCGGTCAGGCCGAGGGCGGCCAGCTTGACCGCCGACCGGGCCGAGGCCGACGGGGCCGGGATCGACGACCGGCCGACGACCTCACGCACGTCGAGCGGGTCGACGTCCTCGAGCACCTGGGACGGCACCCGGTCGAGGCGCAGGCGGCGTAGCGGGTCGGGCCGCAGGCGGCGACCCCAACGGGTGAAGATCCACCCGGTCCGCCCGAGCGCCTCCCGACGGTAGTCCTCGTCGACGGCGGCCAGCACGACCGGCACCCCCGAGGCCCGCGACAGCGCGTCGACGAGCCGGTCGTCGGCCCGCTCGCCGAGGGTCGGCTCGGCGTCGGCGACCCCGCGGCGCAGCCGGCCAGCACTCGCGGTGAGGTCGGCGGAGAGCCGGTGTCGGGCGGCCACGTGACCGGCCACGGCGTTGGCGAGCCGCTGACGCAGCTCGGGCATACCCGCCCCGGAGCGCACCGACGTCGTGAGCACGTGCACCCCGGCCACCCCGTCGTCGGCGAGGATCCGCGTGAGGTCGGCGCGGCACGCCTCGACCGACTCGGGGGCGAGGCGGTCGACCTGGTTGAGCACGACGAACATGACCTCGGCGTGGCCGGCGAGGCGGCGGACGTAGTCGTCGTGGAAGAGGGCGTCGGCGTACTTCTGAGGATCGGTCACCCAGACGAAGACGTCGCACAGGGCCAGGACCCGCTCGGCCTCGGCCCGGTGAGCAGCCTCGCGCGAGTCGAAGTCGGGCAGGTCGAGCAGCACCAGCCCGTCGAGCGTGCCCACCTCGGACGCCGGCTCCTGGGTGGAGCTCGCGACGGTATGGTGCTGGGGCACGCCCAGCCAGTCGAGCAGCTCACCCGCACCCGCCGGGCCCCAGACCGCCGCGGTGGGCGAGGACGTCGTCGGCCGTCGGGCGCCGATCTCGGAGAGCGGAGCGCCCGCGAGCGCGTTGAACAGCGATG
>JBDSYO010000534.1:0-3582 GCA_039925625.1 Lapillicoccus sp.
CGACCGTCCGCCGGGCCGGGAGCGGCGCCGGCGGGTTCTGCTTGGAGTACCGGATGACGCTGGGCGCACTGGCGATGTCGGCCGCCTCGCGCAGCGCCCGGGTCAGCTCGGCCGCGTCCCTTGGGGCGCACAGGTGCAGGCCGGGCACCATGCCGGTCAGCGTCATGTCCCACATGCCGTTGTGCGAGGCGCCGTCGGTGCCGGTGACCCCCGCCCGGTCGAGGACGAACGTCACGCCGGCCCGGTGCAGCGCGCAGTCCATGAGCAGCTGGTCGAACGCGCGGTTGAGGAACGTCGCGTAGACGCAGACCACCGGGTGGAGGCCGCCGAAGGCCAGCCCGGAGGCCATGGTCACCGCATGCTGCTCGGCGATGCCGACGTCGAAGACCCGGTCGGGGTGGCGCTCGGCGAACTCCTTCAGCCCCACCGGGATCAGCATGGCCGCGGTCAGGGCCACGATGTCGGGGCGCTGCTCGGCGAGCTCGACCAGGGCGTCGCTGAACTCGTCGGTCCAGATCCGCCCCTTGACCTGCAGGGGCAGCCCCGTCTCGGGGTTGATCTTGTCGACCGCGTGGAACCGGTCCGCGTCGTCCTTGCGGGCGTGCTCGTAGCCCTTGCCCTTCTTGGTGAGCACGTGGACGAGCACGGGGCCCCCGAACGCCCGGGCCCGGCGCAGCGCGGCCTCGACGGCCTGCTCGTCGTGACCGTCGATGGGGCCGAGGTACTTCAGGCCGAGGTCCTCGAAGAGGCCCTGCGGCGCCACCATGTCCTTGATCCCCTTCTTGACCCCGTGCATGGCGCCGTACATCGCGCCCCCGATCACCGGGGTCCGTGACAAGGCACCCTTGCCCCAGTCGAGCACCGACTCGTAGCCGCGGGTCGTGCGCAGCGTCGAGAGGTGGGTGGCCAGGCCGCCGGTCGTCGGCGCATACGAGCGCTCGTTGTCGTTGACGACGATGACGAGAGGCAGGTCCTTGTCGACGGCGATGTTGTTGATCGCCTCCCACGCCATCCCCCCGGTGAGCGCGCCGTCGCCGATGACCGCGACGGTATGCCGGTCGCGCCGGCCCGTGAGACGTCGGGCCTTGGCGATGCCGTCGGCCCACGACAGGGCGGTCGACGCGTGGGAGTTCTCGACGACGTCGTGGTCGGACTCGGCCCGGCTGGGATAGCCCGACAGACCGCCCCGCATCCGCAGCCGTTCGAAGTCGCGGCGGCCGGTGAGGAGCTTGTGCACGTAGGACTGGTGCCCCGTGTCGAAGACGATGGTGTCGTCGGGCGACTCGAAGACCCGGTGCAGGGCGATGGTCAGCTCGACCACGCCGAGGTTGGGGCCGAGGTGCCCGCCGGTGCGCGACACCGAGGTGATGAGGAACGCCCGGATCTCGGCGGCCAGCTGCTCGAGCTGCGACGGGTCGAGACGCCGGAGGTCGTCTGGTCCGTCGATGGTGTCGAGCAGGGGCACGGCAGGTCCTTCGGTGTGGTCGGCTAGCCGCACCACTGTAGTTCAGCGACCCTCTTCGGCCCCGGACCGCGAGCCGTGGACCACCACGGTGACGCCGCCCGTGGCCCGCGTCACCGTCACCCCGCCGTCGGCGGCGACGTCGAGGTCGACCTCCCCCGGACCGAGCCGCAGGCCCTCGACGCGCATCGCCCCGTAGGCCGCCGGTCGCGTCGGATGCACGTGCAGCGTGCCGGACTGCGCGTCGGGGCGTAGCCCGAGGGCCACCGTGAGCAGGGCCACGGCGGAGGCAGCGGACCAGGCCTGGGGGCGGCATGCCGCGGGGTACGGCGCGGGCCGGCCCATCAGGGGCTCTCCGGAGTAGAGCTCGGGCCAGCGGTAGCCGAACGCCTCGGCCGACGCGAGCAGGGTCGTGGCGACGGTGACCGCTTCCGACCGGAAGCCCTCCGCCGCGAGGCCCAGGGCCGCGATCGCGGTGTCGTGCGTCCAGATCGAACCCGTGTGGTAGCCGATCGGGTTGTAGCCACCGTTGTCCGTGCCGAGGGTCCGGACGCCGAACCGGTCGAGCAGCTCGGGCCCGGTGAGCGCGGCCGCGACGAGGGCGGCCTCGTCCCGGGTCAGCGTCGACGTGCCGAGTACGTGGCCCATGTTGGAGGCCAGCCCGTCGACCAGGCGCCCGCTCCCGTCGACCGCGAGACCCAGGTAGCGGCCCAGGGCGGGGCGTGCCGCTTCGGCATCCACCTCGCCGGTCACCCAGTAGTGGTCGCGCACGCGCCCGCGCAGGTCCTCGGCTCGCTTCCGCAGGTCGTCCGCACCGTCGCGACCGAAGGCGTCGGCGAGGGTGGCGGCGCACTCGAGCGCGTGCACCGTGTACGCCTGCGCCTCCACGAGCGCGATCGGAGCCCCGCCGAGGCGACCGTCCCGGAAGCGGATGGCGTCGCCGGAGTCCTTCCAGCCCTGGTTCGAGAGCCCGAGCCCGGTGTCGTCGAGGTACTTCAGCAGCCCGTCGGGGTCGGGTACCGCGTCCCCGGTCAGCCAGCCGACGGCCGCGTCGAGGACGTCGGAGAGCGCGCGCACGTCGTCGTCTGCGAGGCCCCAGCGCCAGGCGTCGTGGAGCAGGACGACCCACAGCGCTGTGGCGTCCACGCTGCCGAAGTAGACCGCGGGAAGGCTCATTCCGGTGGCCGGGTCGAGGTAGGGCACACGGCGGACCTCGTGGGGGATCTTGCCGGGCGCCTCCCCGGAGAGCGGGTCGTGCCGGACCCCCTGTCGGCGTCCCAGCGACCGCAGGGTGCCGCGGGCGAGCCCCGTGCCGAGGGGCAGCGTGAGCTGGGCCGCCCAGATCGAGTCTCGCCCGAACAGCGTGAGGTACCAGGGGGTTCCGGCCGCGGCGAACGTGTCGTCGGGTGCCTCGGGATCGGTGAGGACCAGGGCCGTGAGGTCGGAGACGGCGGCCTCGACCGTGCGCTCGAGGCGAGGGTCGTCGCCGGTCACGCGCAGGGGCCAGCGCACCAGCGTGCCACCGGGGTCGGCGTCCAGGTTCGACCTCCGGCGCCTGGTCGTGGTGACCCGCAGGACCACCTCGCTGGTGTCGCCCGGCCCCAGGTCGAGGTCGAACCACGCCTCGACTGCGCCGTCGACCTCCACCAGGCGGGCTGGTGCCGGCTCCAGCGCGACCCGGGTCTCGTGCCAGTCGTCGCAGAACAGTGCGCCGTGCGCCGACAGCGTCGGGGCGAGGCGGGCGAGGTCGGTGAGACCGGACTTGACGGTGGCGATGGGGGCGCCGTCGGCGGCGATGCGCAGGCGTAGGGCACCGGTCACCTGCCGGTCCGCGCGGGACACGATGCCGACCCGTTCGACCAGCCCTCCGGTGACGAGATCGCGAGAGCGGCGCACCTCGACGACGGGGTCGGGGGTCGTCGAGCCGAGGGTGCGGGCGGAGCCGAAGAACTCGGCGTGGGCGCCCAGCGCGCCGTGCGCCACGGGGGCCGGTCGCTCGCCGACCAGCTCGACGTCGAGCACGCTGACCACGCGGCGGTCGTCGACGTAGAGCCCCTGCGCGCCGTCGGACGCCATGTCCCCCCGGTGGTCGCTGACGGCCGTGACGTTCCCCCACACCG
>JBDSYO010000535.1:0-2811 GCA_039925625.1 Lapillicoccus sp.
ACATCTCGCCGTAGATGCCGTTGCCCCGGTGGGAGAGGACGGCGTCCTGGTAGGCGGCCACCGCCGCACGCCGCGGGTCGCCCGGGTTGACGTACCCGAACACGTCGGCGCGGATCTGCGCGCCGATCCACTCCCGGAACGGGTTGCGGACCCGCGCGGTATGCGGGGGGCTGACCCCCTCGAGCAGGTTGCGGTAGGCGACCCGCTCGGCCGTGAAGGCGCGTCCGGCCGGCAGGTCGAGCAGCCACGACTGAGCGACGTCGTCGGAGGTGAAGCCTGCGCCGTGGGCCTCGAGGACGCGCAGGGCCATCAGCGTGTAGTTGAGGTCGTCGTCCTCGGGAGTACCCCGGAGGTTCTCCTCCAGGCTGGTGGAACGGCTGGCGCGGTTCCAAGGCCACCGCGCCGTGACCTCGGGGTCCAGCCCGACTGCGGTGAAGTAGCGGTCGAGCGGCCACCGGCCGGTCGACCGCAGGATGGCCTCGATGCCTTCGCGGGGTACCTTCTCCACCGGTTTGCCCAGCACGCAGCCGACCGCTCGACCCACCCAGGCGCCGCGGACCCGGTCGGGGTCGGGGGGGCTGGACGGTGCCGACGTCCGCGCTCGGCTCGGCCAGGCCCTCTCGATCTCGGGCCAGTCGCTGGGCTCCGCGTCGAGACCGGCCTCGGGCGTCGCGTCGAGCTCGGCGAGCAGGTCGCCGGCCAGGGCGCGCTGCCGCTCGTCACCGTGCTCGGGGGAGGCGCCCGCCCTGGGTGGGTCGACCCGGCCTCCCGCGGCGGCCCATCGCTCCCGTTGCGCGCTGACGTCACGGCCCTCGCTGGCCGACTGCCAGAGCTCGTGCCGGACGAGGTCCTCGGGCTGCACCCAGGTGACGCGCATCGTCATCCTGCGGGGACCGGTTCGCGCAGCCCGTCCATCGCGTCCCGCCGTGACCGCCAAGCCGTCTCGTCGGCGGCGAAGATCTCCGCCGCCACCTCGGCCATGCTGAGCCCGCCCGCCCGTAGGTCGAGTCTCGACGCGGTGCCGACCGTCTCGGCCCATTCGGCCGGGATGGCCCGCTCGCCGCCGAGAGCGCCCGCGAGCGCCCCACCCATCGTCGCGATGGAGTCGGAGTCCCGCCCGTAGTTGGTGGCGCCCAGGATCGTGCCGCGTCCCTCCCCCTCGGTCGCCTTGAGGAGGCCGAGCGCGACGGGCAGCTCCTCGATGGCGCGGAGCCGGCTCGGTCGGCGCGAGTCCTGGGCGGGCTCGCGGTAGGTCTCGCCCACCGAGTCGAAGGGGCGGACCGCAGCCCGCAGCAGGGGGATGGCCTCGCGCCAGTCCGTGCCCGGCTCGACCGCATCGAGGCAGGCCTCGACCGCGGCCCGCGTGCCGTCGCGGGCCAGGCCGGTGGCTGCGGTCAGGACCGTGTCGAGGCCGGCATTCGGCCCCATCGCGGCCGCGACGGCAGCGGCGAACACCGCGGCCGCCTCACGGCCGTAGCTCGACTGGTGGGCCCCGGCGATCTCCACCGCCTCGGCGTACGCCCCGGACGGGTCGCCGGCGTTGGCGATACCGACCGGCGCCATGTACATCGCCGCCCCGCAGTTGACGACATTGCCGACCCCGGCCTCACGCGGGTCGACGTGACCGTAGTGCAGGCGGGTGACGAGCCACTTCTCGGCGAGGAAGACCCGCATCAGCGGCACCGTCTCGCGCTCGAGCTCGGGAATCCACGTGACGTGGTTCATCATCAGCGGCACGAGGTCGTCGGCCATGTCGAACGAGGTGAGGTGACGCCGGTGCTTCCGGTAGACCGCCACCAGCAGGTTGGTCATGAGGGTGTCGTCGGTGACGTGCCCTTCGCCCTTGTGGTACGGCGACATCGGCTTCGCGGTGCGCCAGTCGGTCAGGTAGTAGTCGACGACTCCGTCGACGTAGCCGTCGTAGCGCTCGAGGATCTCCTCAGCACTCCGACCCTCGGTGGCGCCGCCGATGGCATCACCCACTGCCGCTCCGACGAGAGCGCCGATCGCTTTGTCCTGCAACGTGTTCATCAAGGTCTCCGACGTGGGTGCGACTCAGCCGCTGATCTTGGTCCAGCCGTCCTTGAGGCGCTGCTGCAGGGCGGCCGCGTCGATCTTCCCGGCCAGGTACTCCTGGTAGGCCGGGGTGGCCGTCTCCGACTTCCACTGCGGGAACTTCGTCGCCTTGTTCCACGGGGAGTCGACGAGGTTGGCGGAGGCACCCAGGATGTTGTCCCAGCCGTGCTTCCCGGCGAGGTCCTTCTTGACGATGGCCGACGCCGAGGTCGTCACGGGGATCAGGGCGTCGCCCTCGGCGACCTTGGCCAGGTTATCGGCCTTCATGAAGTAGGCGATGAACTTCATCGCCTCCGCGGGGTGCTTGCTCTGGCGCGCGATGCTGAGGGTCTGCGGACCGGCCGCCTGGTTCTGGCTGGTGCCCTTGAGCAGCGGGAGCATCGTCCAGCTGAAGCCCGCGGGGGCCTTGGCCTCGATCTGGGCCTCCACGTAGTTGCCGGCCATGACGAGCCCGTACTTGCCCCCGAAGAACCCGGGCAGCACGTCGGTGCCCGACAGGGAGATCGAGTTCGGCGCCATGACCTTGTCGTCGAGCATCTTCTTGACCCGGGTCGGCACCTCCATCTCCGTGGCTCCGACGTCGATGGAGGGCTTGCTCTCGTCGCCGGAGAAGAACGTCCCGTCATACGAGAGGCCGCTCGACATCAGGCCGGCCGTGGGCGACTTCAGACCCCAGGCGAAGCCGTACACGTCGCCGCCGGTGGTCAGCTTCTTGGCGTTGACGGCCAGGTCGTC
>JBDSYO010000536.1:0-5213 GCA_039925625.1 Lapillicoccus sp.
CGAAGGCGAAGGAGACGGTGCCCAGGGCGAGCAGGGCCGCCCACATGTAGAGGATCAGCACGGCGTTGCGGTGGCCGTGGCCGATCTCCAGCATCCGGTGGTGCAGGTGCTTCTTGTCGGCCTGCCACGGCTTCTGACCGGCGAGGGTGCGGCGCACGACAGCCAGCACGACATCGAGGAAGGGCAGGCTCAGCACCGCCAGCGGGACCGCCAGCGGCAGCAGCGCCGCCGTGACGCCGCCGCCGGTGAACTCCCCCGGGTCGACGTTGCCGGTCAGCGAGATCGTTGCCGCCGAGAGCAGCAGCCCCAGCAGAAGAGCACCCGAGTCGCCCATGAACAGGCGGGCGGGGTGGAAGTTGTGCGGCAGGAACCCCACGCAGCAGCCCAGGACCGCGGCGGTGATGAACGTCGCGTTGGAGAACACGTTGGGCGGGTTGTAGCTGCGTGAGACGTAGTAGGAGTAGATGAAGAAGGACAGTGCGGCGATGCCCACGACCCCCACGGCCAGGCCGTCGAGCCCGTCGATCCAGTTCACCGCGTTGACGGTGACGAGCACGACGACGACGGTCACGGTGACGAGGACCGGCGCCGGGAGGACCGTGCTGGTGCCGAAGAACGGGATCGCGAGCAGCGAGACGCCCTTGTAGGCCATCACCCCCGCCGCGAGGATCTGGCCGGCCAGCTTGGTCAGCCAGTCGAGCTCGCGGACGTCGTCGATCGCCCCCACGATGCAGACGATCGTCGCGCCCATGAGCACCCCGGAGATCTGACCGCCGCTGTAGACGCCCTTGAGGAACGGCAGCTCGCGGGCGACGAGCGAGGCGGCCGCGAACCCGAGGAAGATCGCCACTCCCCCGAGCCGCGGGGTCGGTGTCGAGTGGACGTCGCGGTCACGGACGGGCGTGAACGCGTTGGTCGCCACCGCGATGGCCCGCACGAGCGGCGTCGTCAGATAGGTGATGGCCCCAGCCACGACGAAGATGAGGAAGTACTCCCGCACGGGTCTGGGTCTCCGGGGTCCGGTTCTCGCCCGGACTCGTCAGGCCCGGGCGGGACGCGGGTATGCGGGGAAGCGGGTCACGAGGTCGGTCACCTCGGCGCGCACCTGCTGCGAGACGGGGTGTGCGGGGTCCGCGTCGCCCTTGGTCACCGCGGTGGCGATGAGCTCCGCGATGGTCCTCATCTCCGGGGCGCCCATGCCCTGCGTCGTCGTGCAGGGCGTGCCGACCCGGATGCCCGAGGCGATGTTGGGCTTCTGGGGGTCGAAGGGGATCGCGTTCTTGTTCAGGACGATGCCGGCCGCGTCGGCCCGCGCCTCCGCGTCGGCCCCGGTGACGCCCACGCCCTGGAGGTCGTGCAGGGACAGGTGGGTGTCGGTGCCGCCGGTCGTGGGGCGGATGCCGTACTCGCCCAGCGAGGTGGCGAGCTGCTGGGCGTTGACGACCACCTGGCGCGCGTACTCGGCATAGGCCGGCGTCGCGCACTCCTTGAAGTTCACGGCCTTGGCGGCGATGGTGTGCATCTGCGGGCCGCCCTGCATCATCGGGAAGACGGCCTTGTCGAGGGCGGCGGCGTGCTCCTGCTTGCACACGAGTGCGCCGGAGCGCGGGCCGCGCAGCACCTTGTGCGTCGTGAAGGTGACGACGTCGGCGTAGGGCACCGGGCTGGGGATCGCCTGGCCGGCGACGAGCCCGATGAAGTGCGCGGCGTCGACCCAGAAGATGGCGCCAACCTCGTCGGCGAGGTCGCGGAAGAACGCGAAGTCGATGAGCCGCGGGATCGCGCTGCCGCCGGCGAGGATGACCTTGGGCCGGTGCTCGCGGGCGAGGCTGGCCACCTGGTCGTAGTCGATGTCCTCGGTCTGCCGGTCGACGCCGTAGTGCACGGCGTTGAACCACTTGCCCGAGAACGACACCTTGGCGCCGTGCGTGAGGTGCCCGCCCATGGGCAGGGCCATGGCGAGGATCGTGTCGCCCGGCTGCATGAAGGCGCCGTAGACCGCCTGGTTGGCGCTCGCGCCGCTGTGGGGCTGCACGTTGGCGTGCTCGGCGCCGAACAGCGCCTGGCAGCGCTCGATGGCGATGGTCTCGGCCTTGTCGACCTCGGAGCAGCCGCCGTAGTAGCGCCGGCCCGGGTAGCCCTCGGCGTACTTGTTCGACAGGGTCGAACCGAGGGCGGTCAGCACCTCGGGCGACGACATGTTCTCGCTGGCGATGAGCTGCAGACCGCTGCGGATCCGGCCCAGCTCCGACAGGAGCACCCCGGCGATGTCGGGGTCGAAGGCGGCGAGGGCGCCGTAGTCCGACCCGTAGAACGTGTCGCTGGCGGTCGGGAGGTCAGGGTGGTCCACGGGTCTCTCCGGAGGTCGGCTGGACGAGCGACACCAACTCTAGGCCCGGCCGGGCAGGCGGCGGACCCTCGGCTGGATCACGCGCCCACGACACTTCAACGGCGGCGGCGGGAGCCGGCGATGCGTGGACCCGAGCGCCGCACCGGCTCGTCGGCCACCTCGGGGGGGTGCTCCGCCGCGGCCCGGACGGCGAGCTCCTCGGCCTCTCGGCGCTCGGCGGCGTCGAGCGCCTCGTCGACCTCGCGCCGGGTGAGCGCCCCTTCGCGCAGGGTGAGCGGCGCGCCGCCGGTGCAGTCGAGGATCGTCGAGGCGGGTCCTCCGGAGGTAGGCCCACCGTCGAGGTAGACCGCGACCGCTGCCCCGAGCATGGCCTGCGCCTCGGCGACGGTGCGGGCGGGTGGCGAGCCGGTGGAGTTGGCGCTGGTCACGGCCATCGGCCCGGCCTGGCCGAGCAGCCCCAGCGTGATCTCGTGGTCGGGCATCCGCAGCGCGACCGTACCGTTGGTGTCGCCGAGGTCCCACGTGAGGGACGGCTGCGACTCGAGCACGAGGGTGAGCGGGCCCGGCCAGAACCGGTCGATGAGGTGGCGTACATAGGCCGGGACGCCGCGGGCGAGCCCGTCGACGGTGCGCTGGTTGGGCACGAGCACCGGCGGCGGCATCTCCCGGCCGCGGCCCTTGGCGGCGAGCACCGCGGCGACGGCAGCGGAGTCGAAGGCATCGCAGCCGATGCCGTAGACCGTGTCGGTGGGCAGGACGACGACCTGGCCGTTCTGCAGGGCCCGGGTCGCGGCCTCCAGCCCGGTCGTGAGCCCGTCGGGCGTCGTGCAGTCGTACACCTCGCTCATGGCGCCGACTTTATTCGGTCCGTCTGGACGGCCCGGACCGCCACCAGGGCGCGGGGTCGCCCGACGAGGTCACGGTGGTCGGTGACCTGGCCCCAGGCTCCGGTGGCCGCCAGGGCTCGGGGCAGGGAGGCCCCCTGCGTGACGGCGTGCTCCATGACGAGGGTGCCGCCGTCGCGCAGCAGCCCGGCCGCCCGCGCCGCCATCTCCAGCGGCAGGGCGAGCCCGTCGGCGCTGCCGCCGTAGAGAGCGAGCGCGGGGTCGTGGTCGCGCACCTCCGGGTCGACCGGCACCTGGTCGTCGGGGATGTACGGCGGGTTGCACGTGACCACGTCGACGAGGCCGTCGAGCTCGGGGTACGCCTCGCGTGCGTCACCCTGGTCGAGGGTCACGCCAAGGGCGAGCCGGTCCCGGTTCGCGACCGCCCAGCCGTGGGCCAGCCCACTCAGCTCGACGGCATACACCTGCGCGTCCGGGTGCTCCTGCTTGACGGAGAGGGCGATGGCGCCCGACCCCGACGCGAGGTCGACCACGACGGGCGCGAGGGGCTGAGAGGGTCCGGCGAGTGCGCGCAGGGCCAGGTCGACGAGCAGCTCGGTCTCGGGGCGGGGCACGAACACCCCTGGCCCGACCCGCAGCTCGAGGTTGCGGAAGTAGGCCCTCCCGGTGAGGTGCTGCAGCGGTATGCGCGTGGCCCGCTCGGCGACGAGGTCGGCATACCCGTCGGGCGCCTCCACCCCGCCGAGGACCATGAGCCGGCGCACCTCGCCGACGTCCTGCCGCATGAGGTGGGCGGCGAGGTGGAGGGCGTCCACGGGCGCGGAGGCCACCCCCGCCTCGGCCAGGGTCATCGTGGCCCGCCGCACCGCGTCGCGCAGCTCCACCGGGTCAGCCCTCGTCGGCGCCGGACACGGCGGCCAGTCGGGCTTGCTCGTCGGCCTCGACACACGAGCCGATGACCGCGTCGAGGTCGCCGTCGAGCACGGTGTCGAGGTTGTACGCCTTGAAGCCGGTGCGGTGGTCGCTGATCCGGTTCTCGGGGAAGTTGTAGGTGCGGATGCGCTCGCTGCGGTCGACCGTGCGCACCTGGCTGCGGCGGGCGGCCGAGGCCTCCGCCTCCGCCTGCTCCCGCGCGAGCTGGTGCAGCCGGGCGCGCAGCACCCGCATCGCCGACTCCTTGTTCTGCAGCTGCGACTTCTCGTTCTGGCAGGACACGACGATGCCCGTGGCCAGGTGCGTGATCCGCACGGCCGAGTCGGTCGTGTTGACGCTCTGCCCGCCAGGACCCGACGAACGGTAGACGTCGACCCGGATGTCGTTGGCGTGGATCGGGGCCTCGTCGGTCTCCTCGACCTCCGGCATCACGAGGACGCCGGCCGCACTGGTGTGGATGCGGCCCTGGCTCTCGGTGACGGGAACGCGCTGGACCCGGTGCACCCCGCCTTCGAACTTGAGCATCGCCCACGGCGCCTCGCCGGGCTGGGGGGTGCCCTTGGCCTTGACGGCCAGCCGCGCCTCCTTGTAGCCGCCCAGGTCGGACTCGGTGGCGTCGATGACCTCGGTGCGCCAGCCGCGCTTCTCGGCGTATCGCAGGTACATCCGCAGCAGGTCGCCGGCGAAGAGCGCCGACTCCTCGCCGCCCTCCCCCGCCTTGACCTCGAGGATGGCGTCGCGGTCGTCGTCGGGGTCGCGCGGGACGAGCAGGTGGCGCAGGTGCTCCTCGGCCCCCGTCGTGGCCGCCTCGAGACCGGGCACCTCCGCCGCGAAGGACGCGTCCTCCAGCGCGAGCTCGCGCGCCGCGGCGAGGTCGCCCTCGGCCCGCTCGAGCTCGCGGTAGGCCGCCACCGTGGGGGCCAGTGCGGCATACCGCTTGTTGAGAGTACGCACGAGCGTCTGGTCGGTGTGGATGCCCGGGTCGGCCAGCCGCCGTTCCAGCTCGGCGTACTCCTCGACGACGGTCCGACCGCCGTCGGTCAGCGAGGTGGTGGTGGGGTCGGACACGCGGCTCTCCTTCCAGG
>JBDSYO010000537.1:0-4404 GCA_039925625.1 Lapillicoccus sp.
CGGCGTGGACGACGACCCGCTCGGCGAACGACCCGGCATACGTGAACCCGGGCTGTGTCTGCTGCGGGCAGACCTGCTGGTCGCCCTCGCGACACGTCTCGCACTCGCCGCAGCCGCCGACGAACGGGGTCGTGACCCGGGCGCCCACCGCCCACCCCCGCACCTCGGGGCCGACTTCGACGACCGTGCCGGCCAGCTCGTGGCCGGGGACGTGCGGGAGGGTCACCGGGTCGTGGCCCTGCCAGGCGTGCCAGTCGGAGCGGCAGACCCCGGTCGCGCCGACAGCGACGACGACGCCGGCCGACGGGCAGACCGGCTCGGGCACGTCCACCAGCCGCGGCAGCTGCCCGTATGCGTCGTACCGGACCGCACGCACAGCCGGGGTCAGGCCAGCGAGACGAGGTCGCGGTAGTCGGGACCCCAGAAGTCCTCGACGCCGTCGGGCAGGAGCAGGACCCGCTCGGGCTCCAGGGCCTCGACCGCCCCCTCGTCGTGGGTGACGAGGACGACGGCGCCCTTGTAGGTGCGCAGGGCACCGAGGATCTTGGCGCGCGAGGCGGGGTCCAGGTTGTTGGTGGGCTCGTCGAGGAGCAGGACGTTGGCCGACGACACCACGAGCATGGCCAGCGAGAGCCGCGTCTTCTCGCCGCCGGAGAGCACCCGGGCCGGCTTGTCGACGTCGTCCCCGGAGAAGAGGAAGGACCCGAGCACCTTGCGGACGTCGGTCTCGCCGAGGGCCGGCGCCGCCGACTTCATGTTCTCCAGCACCGTGCGCTGGACGTCGAGGTTCTCGTGCTCCTGGGCGTAGTAGCCGAGGCGCAGTCCGTGGCCGGGCTCGACCTCGCCGGTGTCGGGGGCGTCGACGCCGCCGAGGATGCGCAGGAGGGTGGTCTTGCCGGCGCCGTTGAGCCCGAGCACGACCACCCGTGAGCCGCGGTCGATGGCCAGGTCGACGTCGGTGAAGACCTCGAGCGACCCGTAGGAGCGGGAGAGCCCCGACGCGCGCAAGGGGGTCTTCCCGGAAGGGGCGGGGTCGGGGAAGCGGATCTTCGCGACCTTGTCGGACGCCCGCTCCCCCTCCAGGCCGGCGAGCATCCGCTCGGCCCGGCGGGCCATGTTCTGGGCGGCGACGGCCTTGGTGGCCTTGGCGCGCATCTTGTCGGCCTGGGCCATGAGCGCGCCGGCCTTCTTCTCGGTGTTGGCCCGCTCGCGCTTGCGCCGCCGCTCGTCGGTCTCGCGCTGGGTGAGGTAGGCCTTCCAACCGATGTTGTAGAGGTCCATCTCGGCGCGGTTGGCGTCGAGGTGGAAGACCCGGTTGACGACCGAGTCGAGCATCTCGACGTCGTGGCTGATGACGACGAGACCGCCCTGGTAGCCGCGCAGGTAGTCGCGCAACCACCCGATCGAGTCCGCGTCGAGGTGGTTCGTGGGCTCGTCGAGCAGCAGGGTCCGGGCGCCGGAGAAGAGGATGCGGGTCAGCTCGACCCTGCGGCGCTGACCGCCGGAGAGCGTCTTGAGCGGCTGGTCGAGGACGCGCTCCTCGAGCCCGAGGGCCGACGCGATGCGCGCCGACTCGGACTCCGCGGCATACCCGCCCTCAGCGTTGAACTCCGCGTCGAGCCGGCCGTAGCGGGCCATCGCCTTCTCGCGCACCGCGTCGTCCTCCGAGGCCATGAGCTTCTCGGTGGCCCGCAGGTCGCGGACGATGGTGTCGAGGCCGCGCGCCGAGAGGATCCGGTCGCGGGCCAGGGAGGTCAGGTCGCCGGTGCGGGGGTCCTGCGGAAGGTAGCCGACCTCGCCGCTGCGGGTGACGGTGCCCGCCGCGGGCTGGCCCTCTCCCGCTAGCACCTTGGTGAGCGTCGTCTTCCCGGCGCCGTTGCGCCCGACGAGTCCCACGCGGTCGCCCGGGGCGATGCGGAAGGTCGCGCCGTCGAGCAGGAGCCTCGACCCGGCGCGCAGCTCGAGGGCGGAGGCGACGATCACAACAGTCCAGTTTGCCAGCGTGGAGCCCACCCACCGAATCCATTGTCCCCAGGCCCCCGGCGGGGCGGCGCTGCGACGCCGCTCCGGTAGCCTCGCACCCCGTGACCCAGCCGGAGCTCAGCCTGCGCGCCATCGATCCCGCGCAGCACCGCGCCTTCGTCGAGGCGCGCTCCGGCAGCTTTCTGCAGACCCCGGCCTGGGGACGCCTGAAGTCCGACTGGCGGGCGGAGTCGCTCGGCTGGTTCAGCGGTGAAGACCTCATCGGCACCGCCCTCGTGCTCTACCGGAGTCTGCCGAGGATCGGCCGGTCCCTGGCCTACCTGCCCGAGGGGCCGGTCACCGACTGGGACGGTCCCGACGAGCTGGAGGTGCTGCGCACGCTGCGCGACCACGTCAAGGCCCAGGGAGCGTTCGGCCTGCGGATCGGGCCCATGGTGCCGGTGCGGCGCTGGTCGGCCGCCACAGTCAAGGCCGCCATCGCCGACGACGGCGTCACATCCCTGCGCGACGTGCCCGCCGACGCCACCGAGGAGCCGGGAGTACGCCTGCGCGCGCTGCTCGAGCGGCTCGGCTTCACCCACCTGGGGTCCGAGGACGGGTTCGCCGCGGGCCAGCCCGAGTTCGTCTTCCAGCTGCCGCTCGCCGGGCTCAGCGAGGACGACCTCCTCGCCGGGATGAACCAGCTGTGGCGCCGCAACATCAAGAAGTCCGCGAAGCAGGGCGTCGTGGTGACCCGCGGCGCGGCGAGCGACCTGCCCGCCTTCCACACCGCATACCTCGAGACCGCCGAGCGCGACCACTTCACACCGCGGCCGATGTCGTACTTCCAGCGGATGTTCGAGGTCATGGAGGCCGAGAACGACGATCGGATCCGGCTCTACCTGGCCCACCACGACGACGACCTCGTCGCGGCGACGATCTGGGTCCGCGTCGGCGGCCACTCCTGGTACTCCTACGGCGCCTCGACCGCCGCCAAGCGCGAGGTGCAGGGGTCGACGGCCGTCCAGTGGCAGATGATGCGTGACGCCTTGGCGGCCGGAGCCACCGTCTACGACCTGCGCGGCATCACCGACACGGTCGCCGCCGACGACGACCACGCCGGGCTGATCCGGTTCAAGGTCGGCACCGGCGGCGAGGCCGTCGAGTACGTCGGTGAGTGGGACCTCCCCCTGAACCGGCTGCTCTACAAGGCGTTCGACATCTATATGCGCCGGAGGGGCTGACCTGTGCCCCTGACCCTGCACGTCGACGCGGCGCGGTGGCGGGCCCATCTCTCGGCGACCCTGCGCGCCTACCCCGGCCTCATCCCGGTCGCCAAGGGCAATGGCTACGGCTTCGGGCTCGACCTGCTCGTCGCCGAGTGCGCCCGCCTCCACGGCTCGGACGGCGTCGACACCATCGCCGTCGGCACGTATGCGGAGGCGCCGGTCGCGCTCGCGGGCGTCCCCGGCGACGTTCGGGTCATGGAGCCCTACCGGCCGGTGATCCACGCCGACCTGCCTCACCTGCGCTCCGGGCAGCTCGTGCACACCATCACCCACGGACCCGACCTCCAGGACCTCCAGGGCCGGGTGGGCCGGCCACGGGTGGTGGTCGAGGGCCTTTCGTCGATGAACCGGCACGGCGTACCGCGGCCGTGGCTGCAGCCGACGCTCGACGGCCTCGGTGAGGACGTCGACCTCGTGGCTCTCAGCCTCCATCTCCCTCTCGGCACCGGCCATCTGGGCGAGATCCGGTCGTGGGTCGAGGAGTTCGGCCTGCCTCGGGGCCACCAGTGGCAGGTCTCACACCTCACCGCCGCCGAGCAGACGACCCTCGAGACGGCCTACCCCGACCGGCGCTTCCGCTGCCGCATGGGCACGCAGCTGTGGCTCGGCGACCCCGGCGCCCTGCGGATCCGGGGGCACGTGCTCGACGTGCGCCGGGTCCCGACCGGTGACCACGCGAGATACCGGCAGCGTCGCCTGCGAGCCGGCTGGCTGCTCGTCGTCAGCGGCGGCACGGCGCAGGGCGTGGCGCTCGAGGCCCCCAGCGGGGCGGAGACCGTGCGCCGCCGCGCGGTGGCGCTGGCGGAGGGGGCGATGGAGGCCGCCGGGCGCGTGCGCTCCCCCTTCCGGGTCGGCGGCCACGCCGCGTGGTTCGTCGAGCCGCCGCACATGCAGGTCAGCCTGCTCACCCTGCCCGAGGGTGCCACGCCGCCCGAAGTAGGCGACGAGATCGACGTTCGGGTGCGCAACACGACCCTCCACGCCGACGCCGTCGTCTTCGAGTGAGCGAGCGCTGAGCAGCCTGTGACCGGCGCGGCTAGGGTGTCTGCGGCAGACCATCCCCCTGCCGAGTCCTGCGAGCGAGGAGGCCCCCCGTGACCTTCAACGACAACGTCCAGCTCGACACGTCGCAGGCGACGTCGGGCGGGTCGTC
>JBDSYO010000538.1:0-3602 GCA_039925625.1 Lapillicoccus sp.
ACCTCGTCGCTCAACAGCTCGGTGACGCCCGACCGGCCCTACCTCGACCTGGCGTACCAGCTCGCCGGCATCGGGCTCGGGCTCGTGCCGGTCGCCCTGGCGCTCTACCTCCTGCGCCGGGTCGAACCGCCGGCGTCCGACGGCCCGTATGCCGCGTCGCGTTTCCTCGGTCTCGACCGGCGGCGGCCGGGGTTCGACCTCGGCGGCGGGGCGGCGCTGGCCGCCCTCATCGGCATCCCCGGGCTGGGGCTCTACGTCGCAGCGAAGGCCCTCAACATCAACACCCAGGTGGCCGCCGCCAACCTCTCCGGGGCGTGGTGGACCATCCCCGTGCTCGTCCTCGCCGCGGCCCAGAACGCCGCGCTGGAGGAGGTCGTCGTCGTCGGGTACCTCATGACCCGGCTGCGGCAGGTGGGGTGGCGCACGCCGCTGGTCGTGGCCGCGTCGGCCCTGCTGCGCGGGTCGTACCACCTCTACCAAGGTTTCGGCGCCTTCGTCGGCAACGCCGTCATGGGGGTCGTCTTCTCGCTGGTCTACCTGCGGTGGCGCCGGGTCGGGCCGCTCGTCGTCGCGCACACGATCCTCGACGTCGTGGCGTTCGTCGGCTACACGCTCGCCAAGGACCACATCAGCTGGCTGCGATGAGGAGGGCCTGATGGGAGCCGGACACGCGCACGGCTCGGCCGATCCCGCCGCGTCGGCCGACCACCGCAGCCGCCTCGGCATCGTCATCGCCATCACCACCGTCGTCCTGGCCGTCGAGGTCGTGGGCGCCGTCGTCTCAGGGAGCCTGGCCCTCCTGGCCGACGCCGGGCACATGCTCACCGACGTCGCCGGCCTCACGCTGGCGTGGTTCGCCGCCACGCTGGCCCGGCGCCCGGCCACGGCCCAGCGCACCTGGGGCTACCGACGCGCGGAGGTGCTGGCGGCGGCCGCGCAGGCTGCGGTGCTGCTCGCCGTGGGCGGGTTCGTCATCGTCGAGGGGTTCCGCCGGCTGTTCGCGCCCCCCGAGGTCGCCTCGGGGGCGATGGTCGTCTTCGGCCTCGTCGGTCTGGTCGGCAACGCCGTCTCCATCTCGGTCCTCGCCTCGGCCCGCGACAGCAACCTCAACCTGCGGGCTGCCTTCCTCGAGGTCGTCAACGACGCCCTGGGCTCCGTGGCCGTGCTCGTCGCGGCGGGGGTCATCGCCCTCACGGGGTGGCTGCGCGCCGACGCGGTCGCCTCGCTCGTCATCGGCGCCCTCATCATCCCGCGCACGATCGGGCTGCTGCGCGAGAGCGTCGACGTGCTCATGGAGGCCACCCCGAAGGGCATCGACCTCGCCGCGGTGCGCTCCCGGCTGCTCGAGGACGACCACGTCCACGAGGTGCACGACCTGCACGTCAGCCAGGTCGCTACGGGACTGCCGGTGCTGACCGCACACGTCGTCGTCGACGAGTCGTGCTTCCTCGACGGCCACCTCCCGCGGCTGCTCGACGCCTTGCAGCACTCCCTCGCCGACGAGTTCTCCGTCGACCACTCGACCATCCAGTTCGAGGCGGCGTCCCACGCCGGCCACGAGGGCGCATCCCACGACTGAAACCGCCGCGCGACGACCGATCGGCGGAATGCGTACGGCTATCCATGCGCGTTCCGCCCATCAGTCGTGGCGGCCACGAACGGTCGTCGACCGGGCTCGGGGGGCGGTCCTCGCTCCACGCCGTTCCGGGCGACCTGCCGGGGAGTCCCAAGCCCGCTGCATACGATGCACCCCGTGGAGACCGAGGGGCAGCTGCGCCACCGCCTGTTCGGGAGCCCAATCGACGTGACCCGGGGGCAGCGGCTGCTGGGCTGGCTCGGCCCGCTCTTCGCCATGGTGGTCGGCGGCGTCCTGCGGTTCTGGAACCTCGGCGACCCGCACCAGCTGGTCTTCGACGAGACGTACTACGTCAAGCAGGGCTGGTCGATGATCCTGTTCGGGGTCGAGATGCGCAACGACCCGGTCCTCAACGAGGCCAAGCAGATCGACCAGAACTTCACGGCCGGGCGCGTGCTCCAGGTCTACGACCCGACGACCGGCGACCTCGTCGTGCACCCCCCGGTGGGCAAGTGGCTGATCGGCTGGGGCGAGCAGATCTTCGGCATCGACAGCTCGTTCGGCTGGCGGTTCGCCATCTGCGTCATGGGCACCCTGTCGATCCTCATGATCGGGCGCGCGGGCCGTCGCCTGTTCCGGTCGTCCCTGCTCGGCACGGTCGCCGCCCTCCTCCTGGCCTTCGAGGGTCACCACTTCGTGCACTCGCGCACGGGGCTGCTCGACCTCATCCTCATGTTCTGGGCGTTCGCGGCGTTCTGCCTTCTCCTGGTCGACCGCGACGCCTCCCGCGCCTTGCTCGCCCGCCGGCTGGCCGGCCTCACCCGGGAGGAGATCGGCCGGTTGGGCCGCTACGGTCCCTCGCTCGGGTGGCGGCCCTACCGCCTGGCGGCCGGGGTATGCCTGGGGCTGGCCTGCGGGACCAAGTGGTCAGGCGCGTACTTCCTCATCGTCTTCGGACTCATGACCGTCCTGTGGGACATGGGCGCCCGGCGCGCGGCGGGCGTCGAGCGCTGGCGCACGGCGTGGCTGGTCAGGGACACCCCGCTGGCCCTGGTGTGGATGGTGGTGACGACCGTGGTCGTCTACTGCCTGAGCTGGTGGGGCTGGTTCGCGACGTCCATCGGCTACAACCGCATGTGGGCCGACACGCATCCGGCCGAGCCCGGGTTCGGCTGGGTCCCGGGGGCGGTGCGGTCGTGGTGGAACTACCACGCCCAGATCCTCGAGTTCCACACCCACCTGACGTCGGACCACCCGTACAAGACCAACCCGTGGTCGTGGCTCGTGCAGGGCCGGCCCACCTCCTTCTTCTACGAGGGGCCGAAGAACGGCGAGCAGGGATGCCTGGTCGACACGTGCTCCAAGGCCATCTCGTCGATCGGGACACCGACGGTGTGGTGGGCGGCGACCCTGGCGGTCTTCGTCATGCTCTTCATGTGGGCGCTGCGGCGCGACTGGCGGGCGGGCGCGATCCTCGGCGGATTCATGGGCGGCTACGTGCCGTGGTTCCTGCTCGGCGACCGCACCATCTACTCCTTCTACGCGGTCGCCTTCGTCCCCTACGTCGTCCTCGCCGTGGTCTACGTGCTGGGGCTGATCATCGGCGGGCCCTCGGCCTCGGCCCTTCGCCACAAGATCGGCCTGGGGGTCACCGGACTGTTCGTCGTCTCGGCGATCCTGCTCTTCGCGTTCTTCTCCCCGATCTACACCGCCCAGGTCGTGCCGTACTCGTTCTGGAGCGCGCACATGTGGTTCCCCAGCTGGATCTGATCGATCGGCGCGCCAGCCTCCCGGGGCCGGACCCGGGCCAACTTCTCCGCACGTGCTGAGCTGTCCCGGCTGCTGCCGCAAATGTCCGGCAACATGTCCGCACGTGATGAGAAGTCCCACCCTGAGCCCCCGGAGGACCCCATGCCCCGCATCACCACCGCCAGCGTCTTCGTCGACGACCAGGCGAAGGCGCTCGCCTTCTACACCGACGTCCTCGGGTTCCTCCCCAAGGACGACGTCCCGCTCGGGGAGTTCC
>JBDSYO010000539.1:0-5895 GCA_039925625.1 Lapillicoccus sp.
TGGAGGGGGTCTGGCGGCCGGGGGAGGGCGGCCGCTTCGTGCGCAACCGCAAGTGGCTGTCCTTCGACGACCCGGTGCGGCTCGCGTGGCCGGACGTGATCGAGGTCGAGGAGGCCCTGCCGACGACGGCCCTGGTCCAGCGCCTCGTCGACGACCGCGGCGACGACCAGACCGCGATCACCTGGGCCGACGCCCCGGGAGCGATGCGCGCCCAGCTCACGGCTCCGGCTCTCGCCTCCCGCGTCACCAGCCCCGACAGCGGGGCCGTCGACGTGCTGATGCCCTCGGCGTCCAGCCCCGTTCTAGCCGACCCGCAGGTGCGCCGCGCCTTCGCACTCGCGACCGACCGCAGGGCGTACGCCATGGCGGTCGGCACGCCCATGACGCCCGTGACCTCGACCCTGGCCCTCAACATCCCGGGCCGGTCGGACGAGAACCCCCTCGGGACGCCGGCGGCGGGGGACCCGGACCCCGGCCGCGCGCTGCTCGCGGCGGCGGGCGTGGCCCAGCCCGTCCCCGTCCGCGTCGCCTACCCGGCCGGGGAGGCGGCCAACCGTGGCTTCGCCGCTCTCGCCGGCGCCTGGGCGCGGGCCGGGTTCGCGGTGACGCTCGTCCCGCTGTCGGCCGCCGGCCCCCGCGGGGCGGCCGACGTCACCCTCCTCACCGTGTCGGCAGCATGGCCGAGCGGCAGTGCCGTCCTGCCCGCGCTCGCCGCCCGGACGGGTGACCCGGCCCGAGTGGCGGCGTCGGGTCAGGCCGCCGCCGACCCGTCGCTCATCTCGCGCAACGGCGCCTGGGGAGCCCTCGACGCCGCCCTCGTCGCCGCCGGGCAGGTCGTGCCCCTCGCCGAGCGCCAGCGCACCCTCGTCCGCGGGACGGGCGTCCTGGCGTACCAGGACAACGTCCTGCTCGGCGGGCTGCCCGACCTGGCCGCGATCGAGGTCCGCCACGAGGACCCCGCCTGACCCTGGTCGAACCGCTGGTCCGACCGCTCCGCCGGACGCCCGTTCGACCCCGGTCGAGACCCCGTCGAGGCGCCGCCGGGACCCCGTCTTCACAGAGAGGTCTCAGGGCCGTCATGCGTTGGTCACGATCCGGCGACGTATGGCCGTCTCGTTTCGATCCGTGGACACCGTCGACTATGGTTTCGACGATCAACGGTGGTGCGGGAACCGCCGTGAGCCCGGTATCGGGCAGGAAGATCGACGGCCTACAGCGAGGACGACGCATGACGATTGCCCCGGGTCAGGAGGACACCGGTGACGGTGTCGCCATCGACACCGCGGCGACCGACGGCGCCGTCGCGATCAAGGGCCGATCGCCCTGGCAGATCGTCCGGGGCCGGCTTAAGCGCGACAAGGTCACCATGGTGGCGTTGGTCGCCTCCATCCTCTTCATCCTGCTGGCGATCGTCTCGCCCTTCCTGGCCTCGGTAGGCGTCCTCAAGCCCGACGACCTGCATGCCGACCTCGTCACGGGCCTCGGCTCGATGCCCAACGGCTTCGGCGGCGGGATCTCCCTGACGCACCCGCTCGGGGTCGAGCCCGGCACGGGGCGCGACGTCCTCTCGCGCATCCTCACCGGAATGACCACGTCGCTCACCGTGGCCATCTTGGCCACCGCCTTCTCACTCGTCTTCGGCGTGGTTCTGGGCATCGTCGCCGGCTTCGCCGGTGGACGCACGGACTGGTTCATCAGCCGTTTCACCGACCTCGTGCTCAGCTTCCCCAGCACCCTCATGCTGCTGTCCCTGCAGGTCGTCCTCGTGCAGGTCATCGCCAGCGCCATCGGCCAGCAGTCCAGTGCGCCCGCGCCCAAGATCCTCTTCATGGTCATCGTCCTGGGCTTCTTCGGGTTCCCCTTCTTCGCGCGCATCATCCGCGGCCAGGTCATCTCGCTGCGGGAACGCGAGTTCGTCGAGGCCGCCCGCTCGCTCGGCGCCAACCGCCGGCGCATCTACGTCAAAGAGCTGCTCCCGCACCTGTGGGCGCCGATCCTCGTCTACACCACGTTGGTGATGCCGGCCAACATCGCGGCCGAGGCGACCCTGGGCTTCCTCGGTGTCGGCCTCAACCCGCCGACCGCCTCGTTGGGCGCCATCCTCAACCAGTCGATCCCCTACGCGCTGCCCGATCCAGGGTACTTCTTCTTCCCCGGCATCGTCGTCTTCCTCCTGGTCCTGTCGTTCAACCTGCTCGGTGACGGTCTGCGCGACGCCCTCGACCCCAAGTCCGGCCGCTCGTGACGACGGCCCACCCGGCGCCTTCAGCCGCCCCCCAGAACCGCATCGAGACCGAACCGGGTCGCGATGTTGAGCCCGTAGCAAACGCTACGGGAAGGTCCACCGCACCGTTCGTGGTGGAAAGTGCACTAGAGGAGAACACATGATGCGCACCAAGAAGGGCGCGACCGGTCTCGCCCTTGGCGCGGTCGTTGCGCTTGCTGCGGCGGCGTGCAGCTCAGGCGGGACCAGCGGCGGTGGCTCGGCGGCGACGTCCAGCTCAGCGGCTCCCCAGAAGGGCGGCACGCTGTACATGCTGAACCTGGGTCCGCACAACGGCCTGGACCCGCAGCAGAGCTACGTCGGGGCGGACCTCGAGTTCGCCGCCCGCGCCTACGCCCGAAGCCTGGTCACCTACTCGGTGGGCAAGGACAGCAAGCTGGTCCCGGACCTCGCGACCGACACCGGCACGATGACCGACGGCGGCAAGACGTGGAAGTTCACGCTGGTCGACAACGCGAAGTGGCAGGACGGCCAGGCGGTCAAGTGCGATGACGTCAAGTACGGCATCTCGCGGACGTTCGCGACCGACGTCATCTCCAACGGCCCGACCTACATCCTCCAGTACCTGGACGTGCCCTCCGCGGCGGACGGGTCCTCGACCTACAAGGGCCCCTACAGCGGTGCCGGCCAGGCCGACTTCGACAAGGCGATCACGTGCGACGGTCAGACCCTGACCCTGCACATGAAGACCCCGTGGGCCGACTTCAACCAGGCGGCGGCCTCCCTGGCGGCGTACTCCCCGGTCCGCAAGGACAAGGACAAGGGTGACAAGTCCCTGTTCGACGTCTTCTCCAACGGCCCGTACATGCTCGACCCCAGCACCCCGTTCGACGCCAACAAGGGCGGCACGTGGGTGCGTAACCCCAACTGGGACGAGAGCACGGACAAGGTCCGCAAGGCCTACCCGGACAAGATCGTCGACGTCGAGGGCATCCAGAGCGAGCAGATCTACCAGCGGCTCCTCGCCGACGGTGGCGACGACAAGACGGCCATGACCTTCACGTCGGCCCCGCCGTCGCTGCTGCCGCAGATCGCCTCGAACCCGGCCGCCGCGTCGCGCACCATCGCGACGGACGCCCCGTATGTGGACTACGTGCAGCCCAACGTCACCAGCGAGGTCATGAAGGACCCCAAGGTCCGGCAGGCATTCGCCATGGCCACTAACCGTGACGCGTACGTCACGGCCAACGGCGGCCCGCAGGTCATGACGCCGACGTACTCCATCTGCAACCCGCAGCTGAAGTGCTACAGCAACGGCTTCAACCCCTTCGGCGCCCCCACCGCGGGTGACCCGGCCGGTGCCAAGAAGGTCCTCCAGGATGCCGGCAAGACCCTTCCGGTGCCCGTCACGGTCGTCTACCGCAAGACCGCGACCCGCGACAACGCCTTCGCGGCGCTGAAGCAGACGTGGGACCAGGCCGGCTTCAACGTGACGCTCGAGGGCATCACCGACAAGTACTACCGGACCATCTCCAGCGCGGCACAGAAGGGCAAGGACGCCTTCTACGCCAGCTGGGGTGCTGACTGGCCGTCGGGGTCGACCGACCTCCCGCCGCTGTTCGACGGCCGCGTCAACATCACGGCCACCAGCTCCAACCAGGACTACGGCTACTACAACAGCGACGCGGTCAACAAGGCCATCGACGCCGCGTACCTGATCCCGGACGCCGATGCCCGTGAGAAGGCCTGGGGTGCGATCGACCAGCAGATCTGCAAGGACGGTGGGGTCATCCCGCTGGTGAGCCAGAAGTTCACCTTCGTCAACGGCTCCAACATCCAGGGCGCGACGGTCAACCCCCAGTTCGGTGGCTACATCGACCTGGCGACCATCTCCCTGAAGTCCAGCTGACCCAGCGGGACCAGCATGACCCGTAGGACCAGCTAGACCAGCACCACCGCAGGACCAACGCAAGATGCCGGACGGGAGGCGACCCCTCCCGTCCGGCATCATGCTCCGGCAGCTTCGGCCAGGATGAGTTGCGAGAGGCAGGTGACGGACCGCGAGGTCCCTCCCTCATGTTCTTCTACATCGTTCGACGCCTGATCTCCGTGGTCGTCATGTTGCTGATCATCAGCATGGCGACGTTCCTGGTCTTCTTCGCCTCCCCCATCGACCCGGCCAGCCTGACGTGCGCGAAGAACTGCACCCCCGCCGTCATCGAGGGCAACCGGGTCAAGCTCGGCTTCGACAAGCCGATCCCCGTGCAGTACGCCAACTTCGTCAAGGGCTTCTTCGTCTCCAGGGACTTCCCCGACGACCCGGCCCTCAAGGCCAGCAACCCGCAGCTCGTCTACACCTGTGACGCCCCCTGCCTGGGGTACTCGACGGTGAAGACCAAGGGCGTCACCGAGATCGTCAAGGCCGGGCTGCCCGTCACCGCCTCGATCGCCTTCGGTGCCTTCGTCCTGTGGATCGTCAGCGGCGTCTTCTTCGGCATCATCGCCGCCCTCAACCGAGGGCGGTGGCTCGACCGGGTCCTGGTCGGCCTCGCACTGATCGGCTACTCCCTGCCCAGCTTCTTCATCGGGGTGCTGCTGCTGACCTTCATCTCCATCAAGTGGCAGCTGTGGCCTTTGCCCAGCTTCACGCCGTTCTCCCAGAACCCCGCCCTCTGGGCCCAGAGCATCTTCCTGCCGTCGTTGACCCTCGCCCTCGTCTTCGGCGCCAGCTACGTGCGGCTCACCCGCGCCTACATGCTCGAGACGATGTCGGAGGACTACATCCGCACCGCGCGGGCCAAGGGCCTCAAGGAGTTCACGGTCGTGCGGCGGCACGGCCTGCGCGCGGCGCTGACCCCCATCGTCACGGCCGCCGGGCTCGACCTGGGTGGCCTGCTCGGGGGCGCGATCATCAGCGAGACGGTCTTCAACTTCCAAGGCCTCGGGCTGACCTCGCTCCAGGCGATCCAGAACACCGACCTGCCGGTCATCGTCGCCGTGGTCGTCGTGGCGTCGTTCTTCATCGTGCTCGCGAACCTGATCGTCGACGTGCTCTACGGTGTCATCGACCCCCGGGTGAGACTCGCGTGAGGCCGGCGTAGCGCCCGGCCGGCCCCACCCCTGCACCACCCCCGGCACCGCAACCGCCGGCCGCACCCAGGTCGAAGGAGAGCCACCCCATGACAGTGCGCGACGACACCGCCCCCGCCCGAGGCGCCGTGGCGACGTCCGCGGCCTACCTCGAGCTGCGCGACGTCAAGGTCCACTTCCCCACCGACGACGGCCTGGTCAAGGCCGTCGACGGGCTGAGCTTCTCCCTCGACCGCGGCCAGACCATCGGGATCGTCGGCGAGTCCGGATCGGGCAAGTCGGTGACGAGCCAGGCCATCCTCGGTCTCCACCGCCGCACCCGGGCCCGCACGTCGGGGCAGATCATCCTCGACGGCGAGGACCTGATGACCGTCGGCAACGAACGGCTGCGCCACCTGCGCGGCAACAAGATGGCGATGATCTTCCAGGACCCGCTGTCGGCCCTCCACCCCTACTACACCGTGGGCGCGCAGATCGTCGAGGGCATCCGGGTGCACCACTCCGACATGTCGAAGTCGGCCGCGAAGAGCCGCACCCTCGACCTGCTGGGCCGGGTGGGGATTCCCAACCCCAAGAAGCGC
>JBDSYO010000540.1:0-4305 GCA_039925625.1 Lapillicoccus sp.
CATGGTGACACCACCGCATCGGTCCGGAGAGGGCGCCCATCCTCTGATGATTAGAGTTGCAACTCGGTCCGAGAGCAACCGCCAAAGCACTTGCGGACTGCGCACGGCGTGACCACGGTCAAACTACCGCCTGACCTGCACCGATACGGACGTCGAGTAGATGATCCAGTACATGCCCCGCGTGGATGATTAGCGGGGGAAATCAGACGGTTCCGGCCTGTGACCTGCGGCGATACCGTTGGTTAACGCGGACAACGGGGAGGCGTAGACGGTGCTTCTGCGGACTGGCTGCGGACCTGACCGGGGTCCCTCCGCCACGTCGGCGGCACGCTTCATGGGCTGTGTGTCTCCTCTGTCGCGCCGGCGGTGCACCCCGATCTGCATCATCAAAAGCGGCGCCGGCGACCCGGCCACCACGCGGAGCGAGACGGCTGAGATGCGCCTAGCCCGGCCGGCCCGGCCGAGACCCTCACTGTGCTCGAGGTGGCCAGCGGGCTGGAAGGAACGTCGCTGGGGTCTACGACAACCGGCTCATCACCCGGGTGTTCTGCGGGCCACGAAGGCGCTACACCTACCAGGCACCGGGCACCCCCCTGGCCGGCCGACCGGGCTTACCTCGTGCAGTGGGTCCGGGAGCCAGCACCAGCGAACCCAAGAGCGGACCGCGGCCCACCCCAACACCAGCAGTGCCAGGTCGCACCCGAAACCGGCTCAGCACCCCAACAGACACCTAGCCAGCACCCCACGACCGTCCTAGCAAGCAATGACGCCGCCCGTGCGGCTTACTGCCGCTGTGCTGCTTCATCGTGGCCCGCCTGAAGCGCGACTGTGAGCAGCACAACGGCGTCGGTGCGGGCCAGGAGTGCGTGCCGTGCAGGAGGAATGTCGGTGATTTCGCCCTGGTTGAGCATCCGCTCGCCGTCGTGCCAGTGCAGTCGCACCTGACCGTGGAGGACCTGCAGGGTCGCTGCGGGAGGCGCGTCGTGCTCGGCGAGCTCGGTACCGGACAGGAGCGCGATGACGGTGGCTCGTAGGGAGGAGCCGGAGTGGATCGTCCGGGCCGCGCGTTGGGACGGGTGGTCTCGGGCCTGCTCGAGGAGTTCGGCCCCGAGGCGAGGCAGCTGCTCCACCTCGGAGCCGGGCGGCCGGGTGTTGGTGTGTTCGGTCATGTCGATTCTCCCTTTTCGTGTCGCGGAGCCCGGTTGTCGAGCTGGTGGTCGCGACTGCGGGTAGATGGAGGGCTAGCTGAGCTGGCGAAGGGCGGCACTGAAGCCGTGGATGAGCGGGGTGAAGCGGCGGAGCACGGGGAGGCCGGACGCCGGCACTGGCAGCTGGAAAGCCCAGAGGTGGTGCCGTAATCAGGACCGCCTGGTCCCGCTGAGGGCTTGGCTGAGCGGGTCGTCGCGGTCGGGATTCTGTCGGCCGCGGAAGGTTGGCCACGTGCGGTTCCTTTCAGGTGGTCGAGATCGGGCCGCCGGGTCGGCGTGGCAGGTCGGTCGTGCTAGGTCGCGGTCTCAGGTCGACGGCGCAAGCCCGCTGCCGACTCGGGCTCGGACGTCGTCCACCAGGTTCCAGTCGTCGTTGCCCAGGACGCTCAACGTGGCGGGAAAGACGCCGTCCTGCTCCTTGAGGATGTGGGTGCGCAGGAGATCAAGGGCCTGGGTGACCCGGTCGGGCCAGGCGGGGTCCGCCGGGACACCGTCGTCGCACTCGGCCAGGATGGCCTCGACCGCGAGGTGTTCCCGGTGGAGGACTTCGACCTGGTCAGGGAACTCGACCGCCATCGCCGGGAAGAGACCCTGCTCCTCGACCGCCGTGTGGGGAAGCAGTATCCGGGAGATCCGTCGACAGGCCTCGGCCGCGGCAGTGGTGTGCCCGTCGCGCAGCCGGCGGGTGACCTCGCCGATCTCGTTGACGACGGCGTCGTGCTCCACGGTGAGCTCGCGGATCGCGGTGATGCTCTGGCAGCCGCAGTACTCACACATCAGGCCACCGTCGGTGTCGACGCGGCGGGGCCGGCTGTGTGCGCAGGTGGCGTCGGGCCCGCCGTCGTCGAACTCCCGCCGATGGTGCGCTGGACAATGGTCATGACCTTCCTTTCGATGCGGCGGTGACAGAGAAAAGTCCGCGGCCCGGGGCCGGGAGTACAACGAGCGGTTGAGAGGCGGGTGACGACCCTGCGCCATTGGCAGGGTCAGCCGACCCGATCCCAGCCGCGGCGGGGGCGGTGGCTGCCGAGCCTGGTGTCGTCGCGGCTGCGATACACGATGTAGGGGCGGGTGACGTAGCCGACTGGTGCGCTGAACACGTGCACGAGACGGGTGAAGGGCCAGATGGCGAAGAGCCCGAAGGCCACGAGGGCGTGCGCCTGGAAGCCCAGCGGCGCCTTGGCCATCAGGTCGGCATCGGGTTGGAAGGCGAGGAAGGCGCGGAACCAGACCGAGACGCCCTCGCGGTAGTTGTACTCCCCACCGATGGTCAGGATCGAACCGGCGATGGTGTTCCACATGCCTAAGGTGATCGCTGCGGCGAGGAAGGCGTACATGACCTTGTCCATGACCGTTGTCGCTGAGAAGACGGGCCCGGTGGTGCGACGGCGGTAGATCAGGATCGCCATGCCGACCACCGTCATTACGCCGGCGATCAGTCCGCCTACGACCGCAACCACGTGGTAGGTGCGCTCACTGATGCCCAGGGCGTCGGTCCACGACTGCGGCACCAGGAGCCCGATGATGTGGCCGCCCACTACGCCGAGCATCCCAAAGTGGAACAGCGGGCTGCCGATCCGCAGCAGCCGGTTCTCGTAGAGCTGCGAGGAGCGGGTGGTCCAGCCGAATTTGTCGTACCGGTAGCGCCACAGGTGCCCGACCACGAAGGTCGTCAGGCAGACGTAGGGAACGACGACGAAGAGGAACTCGTTCATGCCCGGGCTCTCGGGAAGGACGGCATCGGGAGCAGCATGGACCCGGAGGTGGCCGCGCCGGGGCTGAACTGGGGACTGGCGAAGGGTGCCAGCCCCACCTCCTCCTCGGGCGGGCCTTCGGCGGCCAGGCGGCGCACGGCGTCGCGCTCGTCACCGCGCAGCGGGGGCAGGGTGGCCGTGACCGCGTCGACCAAGCCGGCCCACGGTGAACCCATGTCCCGCAGCGAGAGACGCAGCAGTTCCAGCCCGGCCCGATGATCGAGCATCAGGTCGCGACCTCGGACCGGGTCGCCCGTGGCGGCGAACTCGAGGACGACACAGAGGTGGTCGGGCAGCTCGGCGTCGTCGAGCTCGAATCCCGCGCTCAGGTACGTCTGCTTGAACCGCAGCAGTGCCATGCCCCGCTTGCGAGTGTCCCCGTGCGCGAAGTAGGTCAAGAAAAGGTTGCACCGCCGTCGGGTGTCGAAGGTCTCGACGTAGCCCGCCTGAAGGTCGGGCAGCGGTGTGGACTCAAGGTGGTCAAGGAAGCCCCGAAGCGAGTCCCCGATCCGCGGTGGCACACCGGCAGCGGCAGACCTGAGCAGCCCGGCCCGGGCGAGCAGGACCTCGTCGGGATAGTCCAGGAGCAGCGAGACCGACTGCCACACGAGGGTGAGCTGGTCGGGCGGCAGAGTCGGCTTCGGTCGGCGGCCGCTCACGAGTCCGGCCCCCTCGGGGGGAAGATCCCAGGTGGGGAGCCCTTGCCGTCCCAGTTGAGCAGGTTGACCCGGCGGCCCTTGTTCTCCGGCCCGGCGAGCGAGTCGGAAGTCTGCCGGTCCTGGAGCATCTGGAAGTTCTCGACCGCGATCGGCGTCGGTACGCCGGAGCCCTCCCCGAAGACGTCCTGCTGCCCACCGCCGTAGTCCGAGACCGAGCACTCCGTGGACAGCTCTTCGAGCGAGTGCGCCTGCTCGGCGTGAGCCGGCGGTATCACGTACCGTTCGTCGTACTTCGCGATCGCCAGGAGGCGGTACATGTCATACATGTCCTCCTCGGTCATGCCCACTGCGGCCGGGATCGCGCCGTCGGGATCGCGTCCCATGTTGATGTCACGCATGTAGCAGCGCATCGCGGCGAGCTTCTTGAGGACCGCGTCGACCGGTGCGACATCACCGGCGGTGAAGAGCTCGGCGAGGTACTCGACCGGGATGCGGAGCGCGTCGATCGCGGCGAAGAGGTTGCCCGTGTCCTCGGCGTCCTCCCCGGTCTCGGCGACGACATCGACCACCGGCGACAGCGGCGGGATGTACCAGACCATGGGCATGGTGCGGTACTCCGGATGGAGCGGCAGCGCGACCTTGTAGGTGTTGATCAGCGCATAGATCGGGGAGCGCTGGGCGGCG
>JBDSYO010000541.1:0-3631 GCA_039925625.1 Lapillicoccus sp.
TGCTCGAGTCGAGCGACCCCGCGGACGAGTCGTTCCGCACCGAGTACTTCGGGCCGATCCTGTCGGTGCACGTCTACCCCGACGCGCGCTACGACGCGACGCTCGAGCAGATGGAGTCCTTCTCGCCGTATGCCCTGACCGGCTCGATCATCGCCCAGGACCGGGTGGCCATCGCCGACGCGACGCAACGGCTGCGCTTCGCCGCCGGCAACTTCTACGTCAACGACAAGCCGACCGGGGCCGTCGTCGGGCAGCAGCCCTTCGGTGGGGGCCGGGCGTCGGGCACCAACGACAAAGCGGGCGCGGCCCAGAACCTCCTGCGCTGGACGAGTGCCCGGTCGATCAAGGAGACGTTCGTGCCGGCCACGTCGCACGCCTACCCCCACATGGGCTGAGCCCGGTCGGCTTCCGCGAAACCACCACCGCCAGGCACGGATCAGCGGTCTCATAGGCGTCTATGACCCACCGCCCCCTGCCCCACCGCCGTGGCCCCTCCCGCACCGCCCTTCTCGCCACCGCCGTCACGGCCGTGACCGGCCTCACCGTCGCGGCGTGCAGCGCGGCTCCCGACGCCCCCGCCGGGCGCGCGCTGCCCAGCGCGGCGCGCGACATCATCGCCTCCGCTCCCTACGCGCACGGGTCCTGGAACTACGACGTCGTCGACCTCGAGCGCGGCAAGACGCTGTACGCCCAGAACGAGAACGAGATGCAGTTCCTCGGCTCGACCACCAAGCTCTTCACGGTCGGCAGCTACTACGACACCGTCGGGGCCGACGCGACGCTCGAGACCCCGGTCTACTCGAGCGGCGGGAACCTCGTCCTCGTGGGCTCCGGGGACTTCATCCTGGGTAGCCGCGGGGTGTTCCAGGGCGAGCTGCAGTTCACCGACCCCGACCACGTGTACGCGTACGCCTCACCGCTGGTGAAGCCGGTCGCAGCCAACCCCCTCGCGGGCCTCGACCGCCTCGCCGCCCAGGTCAAGGCCAGCGGGATCACCTCGGTGAGCGGCGACGTCCTCGTCGACGACCGCCTGTTCGAGGCCTACGAGACCAAGGAGGGCGTCCTCACGTCGGTCATGGTCAACGACAACCTCCTCGACATCCTCGTCACCCCCGGTGCGGCGGCCGGACAGCCGGTCAACATGGGCACGATCCCGACCACCGGGTACTTCACGGTGGTCAACCACGCGACGACGAGCGCGGCGGGCGGCGCGTCCACCCTCACGGCCAGCCTGGCGGCCGACCGCACCGTGACCATCACCGGGCAGCTGCCCCTGGGCTCACCGCAGCAGGACCTCGCCCAGGTCGCCCCGAGCCCCGCCGGGTACGCCCGGGCCCTGTTCATCGAGGCGCTGCGGCGGGCGGGCGTCAGCGTGGCCGCCGACGTCAACACCTCAACGGGCACCCTCCCGGCCCGCGGCAGCTACCCCGCCGGGAGCAAGGTGGCCTCACTCACCTCGCCGCCCGCCAAGGTCCTCACCCGGCTGGTGACGAAGATCAGCCACAACCGTGGGGCCGAGACGCTCATGTGCCTGCTCGCCGTGCGGGCCGGCTCCACCCAGTGCGAAGACGGGCTCACGACGATCCTCGGCACGGTGGGCAAGGCGGGACTCGACCACGCGGCGGTGGCGATCTACGACGGGGAGGGCTCCGACCCGTCGTCGGCCACCTCGGCGGCGATGATCCAGTGGCTCACCTGGCTGCGCGCCCAGTCGTTCGGCGCCGAGCTGCGGTCGGGCCTGCCGGACCTCAACCACGACGGCAGCATCCTCGTCAAGAGTGGCCTCAGCGCCCGGCCCGAGTTCGGGCCGCAGCCCGCGCTGTTCGTGGCCGCCGGCCAGGCGGGGTACATCACCACGGCCAAGGGCAAGGACGTCGCCGTCGCGCTGTACGCCCTCAACGCCCGGTACGCCTCGGTCGCCGACGGCCTGCTCAAGGACCTGCCCGCGACGGAGCAGGTACTGCGGGAGATCCAGAAGGCGAACTAGGCGGCCGCGTCCGTCGGGAAGGTCAGCGGGCCAGCCAGGCCCGGCCGACCTCCTGCTCCTTCTCGACGGCGCCGCGGATGGGGCCCTCGGCGGCCTGCTCGATCTTGCCGCCGAGCAGCGGGATCTTGGCCTTGAGGTCGCCGTCGATGTCGACGCGGCTGCCGTGCTCGGTGGGGCTGAGCCGCAGGGTGCCGTTCATGCCGATCGGGGCGTCGCCGATGGCGATGTGGATCGTTCCGGTGCGCGACCCGTCGACCGACGCCCGGCTCCAGACGATCGTCTCGGTGACGCGGACCTTGGGCCCGATCATCGACCTCGCGAAGTCGGGGAACCCGTCCGTCGGCAGGATGCGGGCCGTGACGATCTCGGTCTGGTCGCCCTTGGGGGTCACCGACTCGGTATGCGACAGCGCGTGGGTCGCCTCGCACTTCGCCGCCTGGAAGGCCGGGTCGGCCATCATGGCGAAGACGTCCTTCGGGTTGGCGGCGTACTCGTACGACGTCGTGATCCTCATGCCGTCACCGTATCCAACGGCGTCTCCCACCACCGGGCAGCCTGCAGTCGGGCGGCCTGGACCCCCCGCGACCCCCGCCAAAGGTCACCTCTGGCGGTAGGGGAGACCTCGAGTGGTCACCTTCGGCTGTTCTGGCCGGTCCTCAACGACCAAAGGTCACCTTTGGCGGGCGCGGCCGGCGGATCAGGCCGGGGAGCGCGTGCGGGCGCTCGCCGCCGCCGCGGCTAGCAGGCCGGTGCTCTCCGTCATCGTCCGGGCGGCCAGCCCCCGGGCGCGGCCGAGCCGGCTGGCGAGGCGGTCCGCCTGCTGCTGCAGGGCTGGCTGAGCCCGGTGGCGCTGCCGGGCCAGCTCCGTGGTGAGCACCCCCCACGGCTCGACGACCCTCAGCCCGTGCAGCTCGAGCCCGGCGTCGGTGGCCGCCCCCTCGAGGCGCCGGATGTCCTCGCCCAGCTCGGCGAGCTCCTGCGCATACCGCTGGAGGGCCGCCCCGCCCACATCGAGCCGGTCGACGACGGCGTCGAGCAGCCGAAGGTCGGCCTCGACAAGATCGACCACCCGCGGCGCAGCATTCGTGCGCCGCAGGTCGGCCGACCGCTCGTGCAGCTCGTCGCGCAGGACCACGAGCCGCGCGGCCGCGGACCGCATCGACCCGCCGAGCTGCGAGCAGGAACCCGGGTCGCCGGTCATGCCGTCGATCACCGCGGTCCTCCGACGGGCCCGCCGAGCTCGAGCAGGGTGCGCGCGACGCTGTCATCGAGGGCGCGCAGGGCGTCGGCGGCCTGCTCGACGAGGTCGTCGACGGCACGCCCCGTGAGCGGGTCGCCGGTGTCGGGAACGGACCCGAGCAGGTCGTCGGCCTCGGTGCGCGCGACGGTGCGGACCGCGTCGAGGATCCGCACCAGGCCGTCGCGGCGCGGTCCGTCGGGCAGCCCGGCCGACGTCGTCACCCGCCCAGTCTAGGAAGACCGGGCGCGGCCCCGACGAGTTCTCCACCGGTCCGAGCCGCACTCCCGTCGTCGCCGTCGACGAGTTTGTCCACGTCACAGCGGACGTCGTAGCGGGGACCCTGTCGTCCGTACGACTCGTGGGCCGCTACGACCGCCGCTACGACGGACCCGGCTGGGAGCCCC
>JBDSYO010000542.1:0-9097 GCA_039925625.1 Lapillicoccus sp.
CAGATGGACGACCGCTCCAAGACGGGTGTCTTCACGGGTGGCTTCGCGATGAACCCGCTGACGGGACAACAGATCCCGGTCTTCATGGCCGACTACGTGCTGATGGGGTACGGCACCGGGGCGATCATGGCCGTGCCGGGTCAGGACACGCGGGACTGGGACTACGCCCTCGCCTACGACCTGCCCATCGTCCGCACTGTGCAGCCCGTCGCGGGGCATCCCGACAACGAGGCCTACACGGGCGACGGACCGGCCATCAACTCGGCCAACGACGAGATCTCGTTGGACGGGCTGGGGATGGCCGACGCCAAGGCTGCCATCATCACCCACCTCGAGGCTCGGGGCATCGGGCACGGGACGGTCAACTACCGCCTGCGCGACTGGCTGTTCAGCCGCCAGCGGTACTGGGGCGAGCCGTTCCCCATCGTGTACGACGAGACCGGCACCGCCTACGCGCTGCCCTCCTCGATGCTGCCCCTCGCCCTGCCGGAGATCCCGGACTACGCCCCGAAGACGTTCGCCCCCGACGACGCCGACAGCTCGCCGGAGCCGCCCCTGTCACGCGTACCCGAGTGGGTCGAGACCGAGCTCGACCTGGGCGACGGGCGTGGGCTGCGCCCCTACCGCCGTGAGACCAACACCATGCCCAACTGGGCCGGATCCTGTTGGTACTACCTGCGATACCTCGACCCGGCGAACCACGAGACGTTCTGCGACGCGGCCAACGAGCGCTACTGGATGGCCAAGCACCCCCACGCCGTCTCGGGTGCGCCGGACGGCACCGCCGACCCCGGTGGGGTCGATCTCTACATCGGCGGCGTCGAGCATGCGGTGCTACACCTGCTCTACGCCCGCTTCTGGCACAAGGTGCTGTACGACCTGGGGCTGGTCTCCAGCGAGGAGCCGTTCCGGAAGTACTTCTCGCAGGGGATGATCCAGGCCTACGTCTACCGGGATGCGCGACGCCTCCCCGTGGAGGCGTCCGAGGTCGAGCAGCACGGCGAGGGCCCCGACGCGACCTGGTCGTGGCGGGGTGAGCCGGTGACGCGGGAGCTCGGCAAGATCGGCAAGTCCCTGCGCAACGCCGTCAGTCCCGACGAGATGTACGACGCCTACGGTGCCGACACGTTCCGGGTCTACGAGATGTCGATGGGCCCGCTGGAGCTGTCCAAGCCGTGGGAGACCCGGGCCGTGGTCGGGAGCCAGCGGTTCCTGCAACGTCTTTGGCGCAACGTGATCGACGAGACCACCGGTGCTGTTCTCGTCACCGACGCCAGCCCTGACGCCGCGACGCTCACGGCGATGCACCGCACCATCGCGGGCGTGCGGGAGGACTTCGAGCACCTGCGGTTCAACACCGCGATCGCCAAGCTCATCGAGCTGAACAACGTCCTCACCAAGCTCGAGACCCCACCGCGGGCGGTCGTGGAGGCGCTGGTGCTCATGGTGGCTCCCGTCGCGCCGCACATCGCGGAAGAGCTGTGGCAGCGCCTCGGCCACGAGGGCGGCGTGACGTATGCGCCGTTCCCGGTCGCCGAGGCGGCGCTGCTCCTCGACGAGAACGTCACCTGCGTGATCCAGGTGCGGGGCAAGGTGCGCGACCGCGTCGAGGTGCCGGCCGACATCGGGGAGGACGAGCTGCGCGAACTCGTCATGGCGCGCGAGAAGGTCGTCGCGGCCACCCCGGACGGGGTGCGGACGGTCATCGTGCGGGCGCCGCGGCTGGTCAACGTCGTCCCGGCCTGAGCAGGACCGGGATGACCGTCGCGATCGTCACCGACTCCACGGCATACCTGCCGGCGGAGCTGGTCGACGCCGCCGCCGCGCCGATCACGGTCGTGCCACTCCACGTGGTCATCGGCGGCCGGGAGCACCGCGAGGGCGTCGACGTCTCGGTCTCCGACCTTTCCACGGCGCTGCGGGCCTTCGTCCCGGTCACGACCTCGCGACCGTCGCCGGCCGAGCTGCTCGACGCGTACACCGCCGTGGCGGACGCCGGAGCCACCCACGTCGTCTCGGTCCACCTCTCCTCGGAGATGTCCGGCACCGTCCAGTCGGCCCACCTCGCCGCCCAGCACAGCCCGGTCCCGGTGGAGGTCGTCGACTCGCGCTCGCTGGGGATGGCGATGGGCTTCGCGGTGCTGTCGGCCGCTCAGGCCTCCGCCGACGGTCGGCCGGCGGGGGAGGTCGCAGCCGTCGCGCGGCAGCGGGCCGGGGCCGCCGAGGTCGCCTTCTACGTCGACACGCTGGAGCACCTCCGTCGAGGTGGGCGCATCGGCGCCGCGTCGGCGCTGCTCGGCTCCGCCCTGGCCATCAAGCCCATCCTCACCCTCGTCGACGGGTCGATCCGGCCGTTGGAGCGGGTGCGGACCTCGAGCCGGGCGCTCGCCCGGTTGGCCGACCTCACCGTGGCGGCGGCCGCGCGGATGCAGGCCGCCGGAGCCGTGGTGGACATCGCCGTGCAGCACCTCGACTCCGCCGACCGGGCCCGCACCCTCGCCGGGACGTTGAGCGAGCGGGTGCCCGGTGTCGGCCGCCTGGTCGTGTCCGAGCTGGGCGCCGTCGTCGGCGCCCATGTCGGGCCCGGCACGCTGGCGGTCGTCGCGTCACCGCGCCCGCTCTGAGCCGACAGGGCTTCGTCCACACCCCCTGACCGGCGGGTCCCACGGTCCACAGGTCGGGCCAGGCCCGTCGCGGAATCGCCCGGCGCCTCCCTACGGTCGCCCGTATGCCGCGTCCCCGCGCTCCCGTGCCGCCCGACCCCGAGCGGCTCGCGACCCTGCTCGCCGCCGCTCGAGCGGCCCGCACCGCGCGCGTGGCAGGCCCTCGTCCGTCCGCGGGGGATGGCGAGGAGGCGGGGGCCGGGTCGACCGAGGAGCCGCCCCGGGGCTGGGTCCCCGAGACCGCACCACCCGACGCCGACACGAGCTGGCTCGACGACCCCTGGGCGAGGGAGAGCCCTGACCCCACCGCCCTCGCGGCCCCCGGGCAGGATGACGACGGAGCGCCCCACCACGCTGCACCCGCAGGTCGACATCGACCCACTCCGCGGGTGCTCACGGTGCCCACCCCGTTCCGCGGCGCTCACCTCACCGTGCGCTGGCGCGCGGTCGTCGGGCTCCTGGTCGTCGCCGTCGTGGCCGGCCTGTTCTTCGCGGTGCGCGTCGCCCGGGCCCAGCAGGCCGCGGTGCCGGAGCCGGTCCCGGCCGGTGGAGGGCTGGTGGGGCGGACGGCGGCGCCGACGGCGTTCGGTGCCGGTTCCGGGCCGGGGTCCGGGTCGCCGTCGCTGTCGGGACCGGCCCCGTCCGCGTCAGGGGGTGTGCCCTCGTCGGGAGCGTCGACGCGCCGTCTGGTCGTCGACGTCGTCGGTCAGGTGACCCACCCCGGCGTCGTGTCGGTGCCCGACGGCTCCCGCGTCGGTGACGTGCTGGCGGCAGTGGGAGGCGCCCTCCCCGGCGCCGACGTGCAGCGGCTCAACCTCGCGCGGGCGGTGGGCGACGGCGAGCAGATCTTCGTGCCCAGGCCGGGTGAGTCGCCGCCGGCGCCCCTCGGTGGAGGCGGCGGCGCCGTCGGCCCCGGTGCGGCGGCACCGTCGACCTCGAGCGCCGTCGTCGACCTCAACGTGGCCACCCTCGCGATGCTCGACGGTCTCCCGGGCGTGGGACCCGTTCTGGCTCAACGCATCCTCGACTGGCGCACGGAGCACGGGAGGTTCACGAGCGTCGATGAGCTCGGCGAGGTCAGCGGGATCGGGGACAAGCTGCTCACCCAGATCCGGTCGAAGGTACGGGTGTGATCCCGCGCCATCCGCAGGGCGGGGCGGCGGCGTCGGCGTCGGCGTCGGGTTCGGTGTCCCTCGCTCGGCGCAGGAGTGACCTCCGGCTGCTTGTGCCCGCCCTCCTGGCGTGGGCGGGCGTCGCTGTGGCGCTGGGCCGTCCGGCCGCCCAGGTCACGGCGGTAGCCCTCGGGGTGGGTGTCGTCGGGGTGGGTGCCCTCGTCGCGGCCGGGGTTCGGCACCGCCCACGCCCGCGGTCGACCCGCCACGGCACGGGTTCGGCCTTCCTGCGCTGGCTCCCTCTGGCTGCCCTGTCCGCCCTGGCGCTGTCGCTGGGCCTGGGTGCGTTGGCGGCGATGACCGCGGTGCGCGACGCGGGGACCGTGCGACAGCTGGCAGACCAGCACGCGAGCGTGACGGTGACCGCGACGGTCGTCTCCGACCCCCGAACGCTGGACCCGCCTCGAGGTCGGCCGGAGAGCTCGTCGTCCGTCCTCGTGCGTCTCGTGGTCGACCAGGTGGTCGGCCGGGGGACCGGATCGGCCGTCCAGTCACCCGTCCTGGTGTTCGGCGATGATCGCTGGTCGGGCGTGCGGTGGCAGGAGCGCGTCATGGTGAGTGGCCGGCTAGCCCCGTCCGGTGACCCCGCCGACGACGTCCTGGCCGTGCTCACGCCGACGACCGCACCGACCGTCATCGAGCCGCCGGGGGTCGTGGCGAGCGCTGCTCAGGCGGTGCGGTCGCGGTTCGCCGAGGCTACGGAGGGCCTCCCGGCCGACGCCCGTGGCCTCCTGCCCGGGCTGGTCATCGGCGACACCTCCCGCACTCCGCGTGAGCTGGACGAGGCCATGCTCGTCACCGGGATGACCCACCTTTCGGCCGTCAGCGGCTCGAACGTGGCCATCGTGCTCGCTGCGGCCCTGGGCCTGGCCCGCTGGGCCGGGCTCAGGCGTCGATGGCGGCCGGTCCTCGCGGCAGGGCTCCTGCTGGCCTTCGTCGTCCTCGTGCGCCCCGACCCCAGCGTCGTCCGTGCCGCCGCGATGGGGGCCGTCGGTCTCGTCGGTCTGAGCGCGTCCCGCCGGCGGGCCGGGCTCCCCGCGCTCGCTGCCGCGGTGGTCGGCCTGCTCTGCTGGGACCCGTGGCTGGCCCGGTCACCGGGCTTCGCCCTGTCCACCTTGGCCACCCTCGGCCTGCTCCTCTTCGCCGGACCCTGGGGCGAGGTCCTAACGCGGTGGCTGCCGCCCCGGCTGCGCAGCTGGGGGCCAGCGCTGGCCGTGCCCTGTGCCGCCCAGCTGATGTGCGCTCCGGTGATCGTCCTGCTCCAGGGCGCCGTGTCCGTCGTCGGCGTCGCGGCCAACCTGCTGGCTGCCCCGCTCGTGGCCCCCGCGACCGTGCTCGGGGTCATCACCGCCCTGGTCGCGGTGCTCTCCCCGCCTCTCGCGTCCGTCGTCGGCTGGCTCGCCGCGGTCCCGACGCTGGGCATCGCCTGGGTCGCCCGTACGTGCGCCACCGTGCCGTTCGCGACGGTCCCGTGGCCCCGCTCCGGGTGGGGCGCCGTCGGGCTGGCGGTGCTGTCCGTGGCGCTCGTGCTGGGCGCTCCGTGGCTCGCCCATCAGGCGCGACGGCGTCCGCTCCTCCCCGTCGCGGGGGTCGGCGTCTCGCTCGCTCTCGTGGTGCCTACGCACACCTGGACCTGGCCCCCGCTCGGGTGGGCGTTCGTCATGTGCGACGTCGGACAGGGTGATGGTCTTGTGCTGTCCACCGGGCCCGGACGGGCGGTCGTCGTCGACGCGGGACCCGACCCCGGACTCATCAACGGCTGCCTGAGCCGGCTCGGTGTCGCGGTCGTCGACGCGGTGGTGCTGACCCATTTCCACGCCGACCACGTCGACGGCCTTCCCGGTGTGCTCCGGGGGCGGACCGTCAGGCAGATCCTCGCGACGCCCGTGCACGACCCCGACTACCAGTGGCGTGAGGTCGCCGACTGGGCCCGCGCTGCCGGCATCCCGGTCGACGAGGTCCACGCCGGTGACGACCTCGCGTGGCCGACGCTCACCGCGCACGTCTGGTGGCCGGCCCGGGTGATCCAGGCGGGGTCGGTGCCCAACAACGCGTCGGTCGTCATGACGGTGGAGACCGGGGGCCTGAGGCTCCTGCTCCTCGGTGACGTCGAGCGTGAGGCGGCCCATCAGGTCCTACTGGCCCTGGAGCACTCGGCGCGAGCTCCACCGGTCTTCGACGTCCTCAAGGTCGCCCACCACGGCTCCGCCAACCGGGACGATGACCTGCTCGCCTACGCGCATGCGCCGGTGGCGCTCGTGAGCGTTGGCGCCGGCAACGACTACGGTCACCCGGCGCCCTCGACGGTCACCCAGCTGGCCCGGGACGGGTTCCGGGTCTACCGCACCGACCTGGCGGGCGACATCGCCATCCGCCGGGGGCCGAGTCTCCCGACCGACGTCCCGGTCCCGGGACCGCCGGGGTCGACGGTGGAGGTCGCCACGAGCCGGTGACCCGGCTGACGGGTCAGCGGTGAGGGGCGACCTCGTCGAGCATCCGGTCGACGGCGCCCACGACGATGCTCACGTGTCCCTCGCCGGCCTCCAGGTGGGGCACCGACCCCGGCACGTGGTCCGCCAGCCAGCGACCGTGCGCCCCGGGCACCATGAGGTCGTCGCTGCCCTGCCACACCGACACCGGTATGCCGTCTCGGTCGGGGGCACCGAGGTCGAAACCCCATGGGCGCAGGAAGGCGAGGTCGTCGTCGATCCAGCCGTCGACGCCGTGCCGCAGACCCTCCTGGAAGCTGGCCAGGAGGAAGGGGGCGACGTCGGAACGGCGGAAGATCTCCTGGTCCACCGGGGGCAGCAACGATCCCATCGCCTCGACCACGTCCTCGACGGTGCTCGAGACCATCTGCAGCGCCTGGGCCTCGAGGAACCGCCGCAGCGCGGCCTCTCCCTCGGCCGCGGCCGCAAACTCCTCGAGGTTGTCCGCGCCCATGCCATCGAGGAAGTCGAGGTCGTCGGCACCGGACGGGGCGACGCTGGCCATCAGCACGACGGCGCTCACCCGGTGCGGGAGCAGAGCGGCCGTGGCCAGGGCGTGCGGGCCGCCGCCGGACCAGCCGGCGACGACACAGCGCGAGGCGCCGACGGCGTCGAGCACGGCCTCGGCGTCACGGGCGGCGTCGGCCACCCGGCGACCGGGATCGCGCGTCGACGAGCCGTACCCCGCGCGCGAGAAGGTGACCAGCCGCATCCCTCGCTCGTGGGCGGCGCTGCGGAGGTAGGGCGGCTGGGTGACCGCACCGGGGGTGCCGTGGTGGTAGAGCAGCACCGGGCCGGCCGACGGGCCCGACACCTCGACGTCGACCACCCGGTCGCCCACCGCGACGGTGCCCAGCGATCCGAACGAACCGGGCGAACCGGCCGAACCAGCCATCAGGCGGGCACGAAGGACTGGCTGCGGGCGCTCTCGCTGAGCGCGTCGAGGGTCGCCTTCACGGCCGGGACCCGTTGCAGGTCCTCCGTGGTCACCGCGTGGATCTGTCGGCGGGATGCGGGCTGGAGGGACAAAGTGGCCACGTCCTGGGTGTGCGCGGCGGCGAGGATGAGATCGGGGACGAGTGCCACCCCGAGACCGGCGCTGACCAGACCGAGGACGGCGATGTAGTCCTCGGTCTCGAAGGACACCGTGGGCGTGAAGCCGGCTTTGCGGCTGAGCGAGAGCAGATGGCCCCGGCACCGGGGGCATCCCGCGATCCAGCTCTCGGTGGCGAAGTCGGACAGGCGCACCTGGTCGTGTCCGGCCAAGGGGTGGGTGAGCGGGACCGCCAGGCGCACCTCGTCGTCGAGCAGCTTCTGGCTGACGAGGTTGTCGAGATCCTCGCCGCGGGCGATGTCGGTGCCTTCGTAGGCGAACGCGACGGCGATGTCGCACTCACCGGCGCGCAGCGCGGCGAGGGACTGCGGTGGCTCGCCCTCGCTGAAGGTGACGGTCACGTCGGGGTAGCGCTCCTTGACCAGGGCCAGGGCACGGGGGACGAGCGACGCGGACGACGACGGGAACGCCATGAGCCGCACCCGCCCGGCGCGCAGCCCGGCAATCGCCGCCACCTCCTCCTCGGCCGCGTCGAGGGCCGCCAGGACGCCGACCGCGTGGCGGGCCAGGACCTCGCCCGCCTCGGTCAGGCGCACGTTGCGGCCGATGCGCTCGACGAGGACCGTGCCGGTGCGCTGTTCGAGGCGCCGCACCATCTGTGACACCGCCGGCTGGGAGTAGCCCAGCGAGATGGCCGCCCCCGTGAAGCTCCCCTCGTCGGCGATGGCCCGCATCACCCGCAGTCCCGCAGCGTCGATCATGTCCACGATCATATAACGTCCGGTTATCGAAGATGGCCTCATCCCAACACCGGGGCATGCCCGCCGCATCCCCGTGGCGCCGCATCCCCGTGGCGGAGACGCATACTGGCTCCATGTCTTCGGCGCCCGGCGACGTCCGCGTCTCGCGTGAGCCTGGCGGCATCGAGGCCCTCGCGAGCCTGGTCGGCGCCGGCGGCTGCGTCGTCCTCAGCGGGGCGGGGCTCTCGACCGAGTCGGGCATCCCCGACTACCGCGGTCCCGACGGGACGCGGCGCGTCACGCCCATGCAGTACGCCGAGTTCGCCGGGTCGAGCGGGGCGCGGCAGCGCTACTGGGCCCGCAGCTACATCGGCTGGCAGCGGTTCTCCCGGGCCGCGCCCAACCGGGGGCACCACGGCGTCGCGCGCCTCCAGGCGGCGGGTCTGCTGCGGGGGCTGGTCACCCAGAACGTCGACGGTCTGCACCAGGCCGCCGGAGCGCGCGACGTGGTGGAGCTGCACGGCAGCCTCGACGTCGTCGTCTGCCTCACCTGTGGGGACCGGACCGGACGATCGGCCCTGCACGAGCGGCTGGCCGAGGCCAACCCGGGGTTCGTCGACCTCGTCCGCGCCGGTCCCGCGGGGGCGCCCGTGTCGAACCAGATCCGCCCGGACGGTGACATCGTGCTCGATGACGCGGTCACCTCGCGGTTCCGGCTGCCGGTATGCCTGGTGTGCGGCAAGGACACCCTCAAGCCGGACGTCGTGTTCTTCGGGGAGTCGGTGCCGAAGCCGACCGTCGAGCACTGCTTCGAGCTCGTCGCCGGGGCAAGATCCCTCCTCGTGCTGGGCTCGTCGCTGGCGGTGATGAGTGGCTACCGCTTCGTGCGGCGCGCGGCCAGGGACGGGATCCCGGTGGCGATCGTCACCGCGGGCCCGAGCCGAGGGGACCCGGAGGCGACCCTGCGCCTGCACACTCC
>JBDSYO010000543.1:0-3088 GCA_039925625.1 Lapillicoccus sp.
CGCCCGACATCGAGCAGACGCGGGTCGCGGCCGCGGCCGGCCGGAACCTCGACGACCTCGCCGGCAGTGGTGACCGCGGCGCGGCCGTGACCGCGATGGGTGAGGGCGCCGCGGCGGTGCTGGCCGAGCTGGCCGCCGCCGGCGGTCTGGACGGCGTCCTCGCGCTCGGTGGCAGCGGCGGGTCGTCGATCGCCGCCCGGGCCGTGCGCGACCTCCCGATCGGCCTACCGAAGCTCATCGTGTCGACGATGGCCTCGGGTGACGTCTCGCCCTACGTCGGCGCCTCCGACGTGACGATGATGTACTCCGTCGTCGACATCGCCGGGATCAACCGGCTGTCGCGCTCGGTGCTCGGCAACGCCGCGGCGGGGATCGCCGGCATGGCGCAGGCGCACGCTCGCCGGCGCCACGAGGCGAGCGACGGCGCGACCACCGGCACCGCCGACGACCGACCGCTCATCGCCGCCTCGATGTTCGGGGTCACCACCCCTGCCGTCGACGCGGCCCGCGAGCGCCTCGACGAGCTCGGCTACGAGGTGCTGGTGTTCCACGCCACCGGGTCGGGCGGGCGGGCGCTCGAGACGCTGGCCCGCTCCGGGATGCTCGCCGGGGTGCTCGACCTGACGACCACCGAGCTGGCCGACGACCTCGTGGGCGGCGTCCTCACGGCGGGCCCCGAACGGCTCACGGCCGCTGGCGCGAGTGGCCTCCCGCAGGTGGTCAGCCTCGGCGCCCTCGACATGGTGAACTTCGGGCCCGAAGCCACGGTGCCCGACGCCTTCTCCGGCCGGCTCTTCTTCGTGCACAACCCCACCGTGACGCTCATGCGCACCACGCCCGAGGAGAACGCGGAGCTCGGCCGCCGGATCGGCGCCAAGCTCGCGGCGGCCACCGGGCCGACGGTCCTCGTCGTGCCGCGGGGCGGGGTCTCCTTGCTCGACGCCGAGGGCCAGGCGTTCCACGACCCGGCCGCCGACCGGGCCCTCTTCGACGCGGTGCTCGACGGGGTCGCCGGGTCGGCGGTCACGGTGGTCGAGGACGACGCGAACATCAACGACGCCGGGCTGGCCCGCCGGTCGGCCGACGAGCTGCACGGGCTGATCACCGCCGCCCGGGAGGCCTGAGATGGACCGCACGACCGCCCTGGCCCGGCTGCGCGCCACCATCGCTGCGGGACGGCCGGTCATCGGCGCGGGCGCCGGCACGGGCATCTCGGCCAAGTCGGCCGAGGCCGGCGGCGTCGACCTCATCATCATCTACAACTCGGGCCGCTACCGGATGGCAGGCCGTGGTTCGCTCTCGGGGCTGCTGGCCTATGGCGACGCCAACCAGGTCGTCGTAGAGATGAGCCGGGAGGTGCTGCCCATCGTGCGCGACACCCCGGTGCTCGCGGGGGTCAACGGCACCGACCCCTTCCGGATGATGGACCGGTTCCTCGACGAGCTCAAGGCGATGGGTTTCGCCGGCGTGCAGAACTTCCCGACCGTCGGGCTCATCGACGGGGTCTTCCGGCAGAACCTCGAGGAGACGGGGATGGGGTACGACCTCGAGGTCGAGATGATCCGGGTCGCGGCCGAGCGCGACCTGCTCACGGCCCCCTACGTCTTCGACGTCGAGTCCACAGTGGCCATGACGCAGGCCGGCGCCGACGTGCTCGTCCCGCACATGGGGCTGACGACGGCCGGCACGATCGGCGCGCATACCTCGCTCTCGCTGGAGGACTGTGTGGGCCGGGTGCAGGAGATGCGCGACGCGGCCGTCGCCGTGAACCCCGACGTCATCGTGCTGTGTCACGGCGGCCCGATCGCCGAGCCGGACGACGCCGCCTACGTCCTCGCCCACACGACCGGCGTGGCGGGGTTCTTCGGCGCCTCCTCGGCCGAACGCCTCCCCACCGAACGAGCCATCAAGGCCCAGATCGAGCAGTTCAAGGCGATCTCGCTCGACTGAGCGGACGCAGACAGCCCACCGACCGAAAGGACAACCATGAGCCAGCAGACCCCCACCGCCATGCACGACCAGAGCTCCGTCCCCACCCGCGTCTTCGACTGGGGCACGATCAAGTGGCTCGTCACGCCCAACCTCGACCCCGGCATCGGCCTGACGACGGGCGAGGTGGTCATCTACCCCGGGCGGGGCCACGACCCCCACGTGCACCCGGGCGAGGAGGAGGTCATCTACGTGGTGTCCGGCGAGGGCAGCCAGACCGTGGGCGACGGCGCCGAGGCCTTCGCCATCCGTGAGGGCGACGCGGTCTACATCCCCAAGAACACCCTGCACTCCACACACAACACCGGCTGGCGGCCCCTGCGCCTCGTCGTCGTCTACACCCCCGGCGGCGCCGAGACCGGACTGGACGCGCTCCCCGACGCCCGCATCCTCGATCCCGGTGTGGCGTCGTCGTGGAGCCAGTCGACCTGATGCCCGTCCTCGCGCCGGGGTCGTGGGTGGGCCCGGAGAGCCGGCCAGAGTGGTGCCAGGTCGCGGCGATCGGCCGGTTCGCCGTCCCGGTGGCGGGCGGTCGTTTCGACCGCCACCACCACGACGACCACGAGATCTGGTTCATCGCGGAGGGCAAGGCGAAGATCCTCACCGACGGGGCGGAGCACTACGTGCAGGCCGGCGACATCGTGCTGACCCGGGCCGGCGAGGGCCACGACGTCCTCGAGGTCTACGAGGACCTCCGCGGCTTCTTCACCGAGACCGGGCATCCGGCCGGGGGGCGCACAGGCCACCTGCACGCGTCTCCCGCGGACGCGGCGGGTCACGACGTCATCGCTGCCCCCCTCCCCGTGGACTTCCCCTCTCGCTGAAAGGATCCGGTATGCGCGTCGCCGTCACCGGGTGCTCCGGCAAGCTGGGCTCGGCCACGGTCGAGCGACTCCGTACCGAGGGCCACGAGGTGGTCGGCTTCGACCGCGTGGGCCCCCCGGGCCCGGGGTTCACGACGGTCGACCTCCGCGACTACGGCCAGGTGCTCGACGCGCTGCATGGAGTGACCGCGCGCCACTCGGGCGTCGACGCCGTCGTGCACCTCGCCGCCATCCCCGTCAACGGTCTGGTGCCCGACGCGACGACGTTCCACCAC
>JBDSYO010000544.1:0-4871 GCA_039925625.1 Lapillicoccus sp.
GTGATCCTCGACGAGGTGCACGCCGTGGCCGGCACCAAGCGCGGCGCGCACCTCGCGCTCACCCTGGAGCGGCTCGACGCGATCCTGCCCACCCCGGCCCAGCGGGTCGGGCTCTCGGCGACCGTGCGTCCCGTCGAGGAGGTCGCCCGCTACCTCGCCGGCGGCCGCCCGGTCGAGGTCGTGCAGCCGGTCTCCACCAAGGAGTGGGACCTCGAGGTCGTCGTCCCGCTCGCCGACATGTCCGCCCTCGGCGAGGTCACGGAGGACCTCAGCGGACCGGCGGCCGGTGAGCAGCGGCGGGCCTCGATCTGGCCGCACGTCGAGGAGCGCATCGTCGACCTCGTGGCCGCCCATCGGTCCACTCTCGTGTTCGCCAACTCCCGTCGGCTCGCCGAGCGGCTCACCACGCGGCTCAACGAGATCTGGGACGACCGGCTCACCGCCGCCGCCGAGGAGGCGGAGGGTGGCGAAGCCGCCGGGACCGGCGGGGCCGGCGACAACGGTCCGGGCAGCACCCCCCCGACGCCGGAGCGGGGCGGCGGCTCCCGGCATACCCGCACCCCGGCCGAGATGATGGCGCAGGCCGGCGCCTCGGCCGGGGCGCCTCCGGTGCTCGCCCGTGCCCACCACGGGTCGGTGAGCAAGTAGCAGCGCGCCGAGATCGAGAACGCCCTCAAGGCCGGCTTGCTACCCGCCGTCGTCGCGACGAGCAGCCTCGAGCTCGGCATCGACATGGGCGCGGTCGACCTCGTCGTCCAGGTCGAGTCGCCGCCGAGCGTCGCCAGCGGCCTTCAGCGGGTCGGGCGAGCGGGGCACCAGGTGGGAGCGGTGTCCCGCGGCGTGCTGTTCCCCAAGTTCCGCGGCGACCTCGTGCAGACGGCCGTCGTCGTGGAGCGGATGCGGGCCGGGGCCATCGAGTCGATGCGGGTGCCCGCCAACCCCCTCGACGTGCTCGCGCAACAGGTCGTCGCCATGTGCGCCATGGACGACTGGACCGTCGACGACCTCGAGGCGCTCGTGCGCAAGGCGGCCCCCTACGGCGGCCTCCCCCGATCGGTGCTCGAGTCGGTGCTCGACATGCTGGCGGGCCGCTACCCCAGCGACGAGTTCGCCGAGCTGCGGCCCCGCCTCGTCTGGGACCGGGTCACCGGCACCCTCACCGGCCGGCGCGGCGCCCAGCGGCTCGCGGTCACGTCCGGCGGCACCATCCCCGACCGTGGCCTGTATGCCGTGTTCCTGGCCGGGTCCGAAGGCGCCGGCCGCCGGGTCGGCGAGCTCGACGAGGAGATGGTCTACGAGTCGCGGGTGGGCGACATCTTCACCCTCGGTACCTCCTCGTGGCGCATCGAGGACATCACCCACGACCGCGTGCTCGTCACCCCCGCCCCTGGTCTGCCCGGCAAGCTGCCGTTCTGGAAGGGCGACTCGCTCGGCCGCCCGTCCGAGCTCGGCCAGGCCGTCGGCGCCTTCGTCCGCGAGGTCAGCGCCCTGTCCCCGGCGAAAGCGCGGGAGCGCGTGGCCCTGGCCGGGCTCGACGAGTGGGCCACCGACAACCTGCTGGCCTACCTCGAGGAGCAGAAGGCGGCGACGCGGCACCTCCCGAGCGACCGCACCATCGTCGTCGAACGGTTCCGCGACGAGCTCGGCGACTGGCGGGTGGCGGTGCTCTCGCCGTTCGGGGCGCCGGTGCACGCTCCATGGGCCCTGTGCGTGTCGGCCCGGATGCGCGAGCGGTTCGGAGTGGACGTCCAGGCGATGCACGGCGACGACGGCATCGTCTTCCGCCTCCCCGACCTCGAGTTCGACGCGATGGGGTCCGACAGCGACCAGGGTGGCCAGGGGGCTCAGGGGGCCCAGGGGCTGGCCGAGCTGATGTCGCTGGTGCTGCTCGACCCCGAGGAGGTCCACGACCTCGTCACCGAGCAGATCGGCGGCTCCGCGCTCTTCGCGTCACGGTTCCGCGAGTGCGCCGCCCGTGCGCTGCTCCTGCCCCGGCGCCGGCCCGACCAGCGCCAGGCCCTGTGGCAGCAGCGTCAGCGTTCCGCCCAGCTGCTGGAGGTGGCCAGCCAGTTCCCGTCGTTCCCGATCATCCTCGAGACGGTGCGCGAGTGCGTCCAGGACGTGTTCGACGTGCCCGGCCTCGTCGAGCTGATGCGGCGGATCCGGTCCCGGGAGGTCACGACGGTCGACGTCGAGACGGCGACGCCGTCACCGTTCGCGCGGTCACTCACCTTCGGCTACGTCGCCCAGTTCATCTACGAAGGCGACTCGCCGCTGGCCGAGCGGCGGGCCGCCGCCCTGTCCCTCGACCCGACCCTGCTCGCCGAGCTCCTCGGCCGGGGCGACGGGCTCAGCCTGCGCGACCTGCTCGACCCCGAGGCGGTCGCCCGCACGGAGGCCGAGCTGCAACGGCTGGACCCCGCGCGACAGTGCCGGGACGCCGAGGACGTCGTCGACCTCCTGCGCTCGCTGGGGCCGCTCCCGCTCGACGCGGTCGTCGCGCGCACCGCCTTCCCGGAGGAGTCCGAGGCCCCCGCCCGCACCGTCGGTGGCTGGCTCGTCGAGCTCGAGGGCTCGCGCCAGGTCATCCGCGTCCGGGTCGGCGGCGACGAGCGTTGGGCGGCCGTCGAGGACGCCAGCCGCCTGCGTGACGCTCTCGGCGTCTCCCTGCCGGTGGGGGTGCCCGACACCTTCCTCGAACCGGTGCGAGACCCGCTCGGCGACCTCGTGGCGCGCTACGCCCGCACCCACGGGCCGTTCCCCGCGAGCGACCTGGCGCACTGGTACGGCCTCGGCAGCGCGGTCGTCGCCGACGCCCTGCGCCGGTTGGTCGGCACCGGCCGGCTCGTCGAGGGCGAGCTGCGACCCGACCCGTCCGGTGCCGGCTCCGGGGCCCTGGACTTCTGCGACGCCCAGGTGCTGCGCACCTTGCGCCGGCGCTCGCTGGCGGCGCTGCGGGCCGAGGTCGAGCCGGTCACCGGCACCGACTTCGCCCGGTTCCTGCCCACCTGGCAGGGCGTCGGTGGGGCGCTGCGCGGACAGGAGGGTCTGGTCCGCGCGGTCGAGCAGCTGTCGGGCGCCGTGCTGCCGGCCAGTGCCCTCGAGACCCTCGTGCTCCCGTCGCGGGTGGCCGGCTACCGGCCGGGGATGCTCGACGAGCTGATGTCCAGCGGCGATGTCGTGTGGCGGGGGCACGGCTCCCTCCCCGGCGACGACGGCTGGGTCTCGCTCCACCTCGCCGACCTCGCCCACCTCACGGCCCCCGCCCCCGACGCCGAGCTCGAGCGGTCCGAGACGCACGACGCGGTCCTCGCCACCCTCGCGGGCGGCGGCGCCTACTTCTTCCGTACCCTCTCCGATGCGGTCGGATGCACCGACGACGAGGCTCTGCTCACCGTCCTGTGGGACCTCACCTGGGCCGGCAACCTGACCAACGACGCCCTCGCTCCCCTGCGGGCACTCATGGGGGGCGGGCGCACGGCTCACCGTCGAGCGCCCCAGGGGCCACGACGCGGCCGGTATGCCGCGCGGCCGGGTCCGTTGAGCGGGATGGGGATTCGGGGCTCACCGGGATCGACCGGCCCTCGGTATGTCGGCGATGTCGGCGATGTCGGCGATGTCGGACCTGATAGAGGTGCCGGATCTGCCGGAGGCGCGGGAAACACCGCGGCGGCGTCCGGGGCGAGCGGCTCCGCGGCGGCGACCGGACGCCCCGGCCTGCGTGGCGGTCTGACCGGCCGGGCCGCCGCCCGCCCCGGGCGACCGTCGTTCCCGGCCCGGTCCGGTCCACCGGCGGCCGCGGGCCGGTGGTCGCTGTTCCCCGAGGTCGAGGTCGACGCCACCGTCGTGGCCTACGCCAACGCGGAGATCCTCCTCGAGCGCTACGGCGTCGTCACCCGCGGGAGCGCGATGTCGGAGTCGGTGCCGGGCGGGTTCGCCGCGGCCTACCGGGTGCTGGCCGCCGCGGAGGAGTCGGGGCGTGTGCGCCGTGGCTACTTCGTGGAGGGTCTGGGGGCGGCCCAGTTCGCCACCACCGGAGCCGTCGACCGGCTCCGGGCCAAGAGCCGGCCGCTCGACACCCCCCGCCGTTCCGACGACCAGCCACTCGCCGTGGTGCTCGCCGCGTGCGACCCCGCCAACCCGTTCGGCGCGGCACTCCCTTGGCCGGACCGCACCGGCGCCGACGATGCGGGCGGCGCAAGCGCGCCGGAGGCCCGTGGGGGCGCTCTTCTCTCCTCGTCCGACCCCGGACGGCGATCTGCCCCCGCCGGCTCCGCCACCCCGACGTCAGCGGGAGTGGCCAAAGCCGGCCGCGGACATCAGCCGGCCCGCAAGGCCGGAGCCCTCGTGGTCGCCGTCGACGGCGAGCTCGTCCTCTACGTCGAGCGCGGCGGCAAGTCGCTGCTGACCTGGCCCGTCGGACCGGACGCCCTGCAGCGGGCGGCCGACGCCCTGGCCCTGGCCGTGCGCGAGGGTGCCCTGGGTCGTCTCACCGTCGAACGCACCGACGGCAGCCAGCTGCTCGGGTCCGGACACCCCGTGGCCGAGGCCCTGGCCCGGGCGGGGTTCCACGCCACCCCCCGCGGCCTACGACTGCGCCGATGACCCCGATGACCCCGACGGCCCCGACGGCCCATGCCTGAGGGCGACACCGTCTTCCGCACCGCGGCCCGGTTGCACCAGGCCCTTGCGGGGGCGCCCCTGACGACGAGCGACCTGCGCTGGCCGGAGCTGTCGACCCTCGACTTCCGCGGCTCCTCGACGCTCGAGGTGGTCTCCCGGGGAAAGAACATCCTGCACCGGCTCGACAACGGCGTGACCATCCACTCGCACCTGCGGATGGAGGGGCAGTGGCGGGTCGAGGCCACGAG
>JBDSYO010000545.1:0-3949 GCA_039925625.1 Lapillicoccus sp.
TGGCCGGCATGCACGCGCAGACCCTGCGCCAGTACGACCGGCTGGGTCTCGTCTCGCCGTCGCGCACCCGCGGCGGCGGCCGCCGCTACTCCGGCCGCGACGTTGCCCTCCTGCGTGAGGTGCAGCGGCTGTCGCAGGAGGAGGGCGTCTCCCTGGCCGGCATCCAGCGGATCCTCGAGCTGGAGCACCAGGTGACCGCCCTGCGGGCGCGGGTCGTCGAGCTGGCCGACGAGCTGACCCGCCAGGCGCACCGCGCCGACGCCCGGGCCCAGCTCGGCGCGCGGATCTTCGCGGCCGGCGTGGGCGGCGAGATCGTGGCCGTGCGCCCGGGGCAGCGACCCCCGCGCTTCGGCTCCGCGTCGCAGGCGCTGGTGCTCTGGGAACCGTTCGGGCGGGGTCCCGGACGGCGCTGAGCCGGGCGTACCCTCGGCTCGCCCCGCCCGTCGGACCGGCACCACGTCGAAGAACGGTCGGTATGCCGCGTACCCCCCGGTCCAGTGGTCGGCGGCGGCGCCGAGTGCCTGTTGGACGGGCGGCGTCAGCGACCTGTCGCGGCGTCGACGAGGGCCTGCACGTGCGGTGCCCACCACCCCCGGTAGCGCGCCTGCAGCTGCGGGATCTGCCAGTCGCTGCCCTCGACCATCTGCCGGCAGCGGTAGCTCTCGCAGTGGCAGCGCAGCAGGTAGTCCGGGTCGGTCGTGGCCATGGCGTAGTCGGTCAGGAGCTCGCGCCCGGCGGGCACGTCGACCATCGTCGCCAGGGAGCACGCGTCGAGCCAGCCGAGGTTGGGATCGCACCCGTGGTTGCCGAACCCGGGCTGCCCACCGGGGTCGCACACGGGAGCGTCGAGCCGCCAGACGGCCGTCCCCGCGGGCAGGTCGACGGTCGTGAACAGCCCGCGCCCCGCGACGTCCGAGGGCCGCACCTCCAGCGAGGGGTGCAGCCAGCACGGGGCCGGCGCAGCAGGCATACCGCAGTATGCGTGCCGCGCCGGGCGCGTGCTGGCTGGCGCGCTATTGCCTGGAGCCGACCGGGGCCGGCGTCTGGGCCCCGAGGGCACCGGTCACCGGCACGGTGTCGACCGACTCCGAGATGTCCGGCGTGGCCGCCTCCGGCTGGAGGGCCACCGTGGTGCGCAGCGGGACCTCCTTGATGAAGACCACGGCGACGAGCGCGACGACCGCGACGACGGCGGCGATGAGGAAGATCCGGCCGGTCGCGTCACCGTAGGCCGTGCGCACGATGGCCGCGACGACCGGCGGCATGTCCTTGAGGTCGAGCGTGCCCGAGCCACCGGACTGGGCGGCCGACGCAGCGTCCGGACCGAGGGCGGTGAGGCCCTGGGTGACCTGGTTCTGCACGACGTTGGCGAGCACCGCTCCTAGCGCCGAGACCCCGATGGCGCCGCCGAGCGAGCGGAAGAACGACACGGCCGCGGAGGCGGCGCCGATGTCGCGTACGTCGACGTTGTTCTGCACCGCGAGGACGAGGTTCTGCATGAGCGCGCCCATGCCGAGACCCATGACGGCCATCGAGATGCCGCTCTGCCAGCCCGGGGTGTCGTGGCGCAGCGTCGCCAGCCCGGCGAGGCCGAGGACGAGGAGCACGCCGCCGCCGACGAGGAAGCTCTTCCACCGGCCGGTGCGGCTGATGATCTGGCCGGCGACGGTCGAGGCGACCATGGCCGAGACCATGAGCGGGATGGTCATCAGACCGGCCCGCGTCGGGGTGAGGCCCTGGGCGACCTGGAAGTACTGGCCGAGGAAGGTCGTGCCTCCGAACATGGCGATGCCGACGGCGACGCTGGCGAGGATGGCCAGTCCGGCGGTGCGGTTGGACAGGACCTTGAGCGGCACCAGGGGCTCCGGCACGCGCCGCTCGACGCGGAGGATGAGGACGGTGCCGAGAACCGTGCCGCCCACGAAGAGGGCCGACGGCCACGACAGCCAGGCGAAGCTGGAGCCGGCGAAGGTGACCCAGAGCAGGGGCAGGCTGGCCGTGATGGAGATGAGGAGGGCGCCGAGGTAGTCGATGCGCGGCTGCCGCTTCACCGAGTGGATGTGCAGCTGGGTCTGCAGGACGAACAGCGAGATGATGGCGAGCGGGACGCAGATGTAGAACGTCCAGCGCCAGCCCCAGGAGTCGACGACGAAGCCGCCGAGCAACGGGCCGCTGACCGTCGAGACGGCCATGACCGCTCCCATGTAGCCGGAGTACCGGCCGCGCTCGCGGGGGGCGATGATGGCGCCCATGATCGCGGCGGCGAGCGCCGTGAGGCCGCCCATGCCGAGGCCCTGCACGACGCGGCAGGCGATGAGGAACGGCACGCTCTGAGCCAGACCGGCCGCGATGGACCCGGCCACGAAGACGACGATCGACGCCTGGACCAGCACCTTCTTGCTGAACAGGTCGGCCATCTTGCCCCAGATCGGGGTGCTGACCGTCGTGGCCAGCAGTGACGCAGTGATGACCCAGGTGTACTGGCTCTGGGTGCCGCGCAGGTCGCCGATGATCGTCGGCAGCGCCGTGGCGACGATGGTCGAGGAGAGCATCGCCGTGAAGAGGGCGGCGAGCAGGCCGGTCATGGCCCGCAGGATCTCGCCGTGGGACATCTCCCCGGGCACGGAGACGGCGCGGGGCTCGCGGCCGGGCCGCGGCGTACGCGGGGCCTGGGTGGTGGTGTCGGTCAGGGTCATGCGTGCGCCTTCGTGTTCTCGAGCTGGTTCGGGTTCGGGTCTGGGGTGAGGGCCGTGAGGTGCGCCGGTGCGGCGCCAGCGCGCATCTGCGCGACGGCTCGCGACAGTGCGCCGTCGAGCTCGGCGATGCCCTCGAGCACGGTCTCCGCTTTGGCGTCGTCCCACCCGGCGAGGACCGCCCCGACCAGGCGGGCGTGGCCCGGTGCTGGCGGTCCAGCTCACCAGCGCCCTCGGGCGTCAGGGCGAGCAGCGACGCGCGGGCGTCGGCGGGGTCGACGGTGCGGTGCACGTAGCCGAGCTGCTCGACGGAGGCCACGGCGCGCGAGACGGCGGAGGGGGAGACGCCCAGGGCGCAGGCGAGGTCGCCGGAGCGGGCCGGGCCCTGGGCCAGGCGCTTGAGGACGCCGAGGGTCACCCCGGACGCGCCCAGCTGTTCGTGCCGCACGTGCGAGTAGGAGCGCGCGGTCCGGACGAGGCCGGACAGGGCGCCGACGATCTCGAGGGCGACGGGCTCGCTGACGGTCATGACGGATCTCCCAGTTGGTTGTATAAAGCAACTATACCCATGAAGGTTGCTCTACGCAACCATTCGGGAGACGTAGGCCTGAGCCCGACGCCGCCGCCTGGGGACCGGCGCGGTCAGGCCAGGTCGTCGTTGAGGTGGGCCAGCAGCCGGGCCAGGTCGTCGACGTCCTGGGTCGGCCAACGGGTCAGGGCCTCGGACACCCGCCGCCGCCGGGCGTTGATCGCCGCGTCGAGCGAGGTGCGGCCGGAGGGGGTCAGTGAGAGGTTGAGCGCGCGGGCATCCTGCTCGGAGGTCTCCCGCTCGACGAGGCCGAGCCGCTCGAGCACGGCCACGGTGCGGCTCAGCGTCGACTTGTGCAGACGCAGCGCCTCCGCGACGTCGGAGGCGCGGACCCCTCCGGGCATCCTCGCGGAGAGGTCCGACAGGGTGACGAGCACCGTGTAGGAGCCCACATCGAGGTCGGGGTGCACCGCCTCGGCGATCGCCGCCGACGTCACCCGCGAGCGCCGCAGGAAGCGGGTCAGCTCGCGTTCGAGGTCGGCGTGCCGGCCGGGCTCGGAGGTCGTCACGGTCCTAGCCTGCCCGCCCAGCGGGTCACCCCGCACGGCCTCGACGGTGCGCGGGGGGCCGGAGTCGGTCATCGGGCGACGGTAGCGGGCCGTGCCGGGGTGCCGGGGCGGGTCGAGCAGCGGCGTCGTCCGTGCCGCCCGCGATGCCGTCCGCGATG
>JBDSYO010000546.1:0-4361 GCA_039925625.1 Lapillicoccus sp.
TGGCGTACCCCACCCTGGCCGACCTCCTCGGCATCTCGCGATACCCGTCACCGAACTCGGTGGAGGTGGAGGACGCGAAACTGAACGGCGCCATCGCCGACATCCCCGTGCCCGACACCGCGTCGGGGTTCGGTCAGTTCGACGCCGAGGTCTGGCTCCCGCCGCAGTACTTCACCGAGCCGCTGACCCGGTTCCCCGTCGCCATCCTCACCCACGGCAATCCCGGGCACAGCACCGACTGGCTGGAGGGCGGTGACGTAGCCGAGGTCGGGCTCGAGGTGGCCCGGGCCGGACAACCCGTGATCCTCGTCATGCCGACGGTGCTGCGGACGCCTTACGGGGACAGCCTCTGCGTCGATACCGCCTCGCAAGGCAACGCCGAGACCTACGTCGTGCAGGACGTCGTGGCCGCCGTCGATGGGCAGCTGCGCACCGTGCCCGACGCGGCGCACCGTACGCTCGGGGGCTTCTCGATGGGCGGGTTCTGCGCCCTCAACCTCAGCCTCAAGCATCCCGATGTGTTCTCGGTGGCGCTGGCCTTCTCGCCCCTCACGGTGTGCGAGCCGGACGCCATCGACGGCGGCAACGAGGAGCTGTTCGGGACGCCCGACTGGCAGCAGCGGGTGAAGGAGAACAGCCCCGCGGACTACTACCGAACCCTCGACCCCGCCCGGGGGCCGGCGGTCTGGCTCGACGCGGGGGACGACGAGAGCCTCACGGCGCCCATGGAGGCGTTCGGCACCGAGCTGGCCGAGACCGGGTTCACCGTGCAGGTGCACACCCGGCCCGGGGGCCACGACTTCGGCACGTGGACCCCGGCACTCGAGGCGGCGCTGCCATGGGCGGCGCAGCGCATGGGGCAGCCGGCCCGATGAGCGCCGACCCGGCCCTGAGACCGATCACCGACGTCGACCTGGCCGCAGTGCTCGCCCTCAACGAGCGGTTCGTGGAGTACCTCTCCCCGCTGGACGCGGAGCGCCTGACCTGGCTGGTCGGGCTGGCCCACCGCGCCGACGTGCTCGAGGTCGACGGCGAGGTGGGGGGGTTCGTCATCACCTTCCGGCCGGGCAGCGACTACGACTCCGAGAACTACCGCTGGTTCGCCGACCGCTACGGCAGCGACTACTACTACCTCGACCGCATCGTCGTCGCCGAGCACCTGCGCCGTCGCGGCCTCGCTCGCTTCGTCTACGAGGCGATGGAGGCCGAGGCGCGCGCGCACGGACGGATGGCGCTCGAGGTCAACGTCGACCCGCCGAACCACGGCTCCCTCGCTTTCCATGCGTCCCGGGGCTACACCGAGGTCAGCCGTCTCGGCGAGCCGGGGCATGTCGTCGGGCTCATGGTCAAGGAGCTGGACGGCCGCGCGACCGGCGCCGACGAGCGGCGCTGACCGGGCGCATACCCTGGGTGTCGTGTCGAGCGTTGCCGTCCCGCCCCTGCTGAGCCGGCTGCCCGCGGTGCGCACCGCCTGGGTGCGCCCGATCCTCCTGGCCAACCTCGTGGGCGAGATCGGCATCGTCGTGACCGGCGGGGTCGTGCGGCTCACCGGCAGCGGGCTCGGCTGCCCCACGTGGCCCGAGTGCGTGCCCGGCTCGTTCACCCCCGTGCCCTACCAGGAGGAGGGGGTGCACAAGCTCGTCGAGTTCGGCAACCGCACCCTCACCGGCGTCGTGGGGCTGCTCGCGCTCCTGGCCCTGTGGGCCGTCTGGTCCCGTATGCCGCGGCGGCGGCCCCTCCTGCTCGTCGCCGGCGCGGTCGTCGCGGGCGTGCTCGTGCAGGCCGTCGTCGGCGGTATCTCGGTGCGGATGACCCTCAACCCGGCGGTGGTGGCGTTCCACTTCCTGCTCTCCATGGTCATGGTGGCGCTGTCGACCATGCTGGTGCGCGGCGCCGAGGACGCGGAGCCGGGCCATCGCACCCTGCTCGTCGCCCCGCTCGTCGGAAGGCTCGCCTGGGCGACGGCCGTCGTCGCCGGCGTGGTCCTCCTGCTCGGCACCGTGGTCACCGGCTCGGGGCCCCACAGCGGCGACGCCCTGCAGCCGGCGCGCACGGGGTTCGACCCGCGGTCGGTGGCCTGGCTGCACGCCGACGTCGTCATGCTCTTCGTCGGCCTCGTCGTCGCCGTCCTCATCGCCGTCTGGCTGACGAGCGACTCGGCCCGGGCGAAGGCCACTTGGCGGGGGGTCCTCGTCGTCACGCTCCTGCAGGGCGCTATCGGCTACGCGCAGTACTTCACCGGGCTGCCCGAGGTGCTCGTGGCGCTGCACATGCTTGGCGCGTCCCTGCTCGTGGTGGTCGTCACGCTCGGCGTGATGAACCTCCGCCGCCACCCGATCTGACGGGTCTGACGGGTCTGACGATCGGTTCGTGCGGTACGGGTACGGAGTTCGGTGCGGTCCAGAGCACGAACCGGGGAAGCGCGGTCAGCGCAGGACGGGGAGGTGCAACAGGGGGTCGAGGGCGACGGCGACGAAGAGCACCGTCAGGTACGTGATCGAGAAGTGGAACAGCCGCATCGGGCGCAGCACCGCTGGTCCCGCGCCGGCGCGGGCCGCGCGCAGCAGGCGGTGGGCCTCGCCCACGAAGAGCGCCCCGGAGACCACGGCGCCGGCGAGGTAGAGCCAGCCCATGCCGGCGACCGGTACCAGCAGCAGCGACGCCGCAACCATCGCCCACGAGTAGGCGACGACCTGCTGGGCCACGACGACGAAGCGCTCGACCACGGGCAGCATCGGAACGTGCGCCGCCGCGTAGTCGTCCTTGAACTTCATCGACAGGGGCCAGTAGTGCGGCGGGGTCCAGAAGAAGACGACCGCGAAGAGGACGAAGGGGGCCCAGGCGAGCGAGCCCGTGACGGCCGACCAGCCGACGAGCACCGGCATACAGCCCGCCGCTCCACCCCACACGATGTTCTGCGGGGTGCGGCGCTTGAGCAGGGCGGTGTAGACGCCCACGTAGAACAGCAGGGCCCCCAGGGCCAGCGCCGCGCTGAGGACGTTGACCAGCAGGGCGAGCCACAGCGTCGACAGCACGGTCAACACCAGGCCGAAGACGAGGGCGGCCCGGGGCGAGATCGTCCCCGTGACCAGCGGACGGGCGCTCGTGCGGTGCATCAGCGCGTCGATATCTCGGTCGAGGTAGCAGTTCAGGGTGTTGGCCGCGCCGGCCGACAGGGTGCCGCCCACCAACGTGGTGACGACGAGCCAGAGCGAGGGGACGCCGCGCTCCGCGAGGAACATCACCGGCACCGTGGTGATCAGCAGCAGCTCGATGATCCGCGGCTTGGTGAGGGCGACGTACTGGCCGACGACGAACCGCGGCCCGCGACCGTGGGAGGCCGGAGCGGCCGACAGGTCGGCGCGGGGGTCCAGGGCGGTCACAGGGTCCTTCGGGCATCGGGTCGGGCGGCGACGCCACTCTATCTCCCGGCTCGTGCGGGCCCGGCCGGGCGCCCCGGTCCCGGTCGTCGCTTTCCGGAAAAAGCGCAGGTCCCAGGCGTGGCTGGGCGTGTTGCCGGGTACATCCGCAGGGCTAGGCTCGCACCGACCGGCACCGGCATGAAGGAGAGCTTCTGTGACCCCGCCCGCAGCACGACGATCCGCCCGCAGCTCCGTTCTCGCGAAGCGCAGCCCGGAGCTCGCGCAGCCCCTCGCCAAGAAGGCCGGGTGGACCGACGAGGACGTCCGCGCGGTCGACCTGGTGCGGCTGCTCGCGGCCGACGCGGTCCAGAAGGTCGGCAACGGCCACCCGGGCACCGCGATGTCGCTGGCCCCCGTGGCCTACCTGATCTACCAGAACCTCATGTCCCACGACCCGGCCGACCCGTCGTGGCTCGGCCGCGACCGGTTCGTGCTCTCCTGCGGGCATTCCAGCCTCACCCAGTACATCCAGCTGTACCTCTCGGGCTACGGGCTCGAGCTCTCCGACCTGGAGGCACTGCGTACGTGGGGCAGCCTCACGCCCGGCCACCCCGAGGTCCACCACACCAAGGGCGTCGAGATCACCACCGGGCCGCTCGGCTCCGGTCTGGCCTCCGCCATCGGCATGGCCTTCGCGCAGCGCCGCCAGCGCGAGATGTTCGACGCGGGTGCCAAGACCGGTGAGAGCGTCTTCGACCACCACATCTACGTGCTCGCGTCCGACGGCGACATCATGGAGGGCGTCAGCCACGAGGCCTCGGCGCTCGCCGGCCACCAGGAGCTCGGCAACCTCACGCTGATCTACGACCAGAACCACATCTCCATCGAGGACGACACCAACATCTCGTTCTCCGAGGACGTCGCGAAGCGCTACGAGGCCTACGGCTGGGACGTGCGCACCGTCGACTGGCGCAAGAACAACGCCGACGGCGAGGGTGG
>JBDSYO010000547.1:0-4877 GCA_039925625.1 Lapillicoccus sp.
AGCACCAGCCCATGACCTCCCACCCGACCAGGGTGAGCACGAGGTCACCGGACTGCACGAGCAGCAGCATCGCGGCGAGGACGAGCGAGACGGTGGCTGCGAACACGGCATACCGCGCGTCGTCGCGCAGGTACCAGATGGAGAACACCTGTACGGCGAGCCCGACGACCGCCACGGCGAGGGCAACGAGGGCGGCGGTGCGGTCGGCGAGGAGGGTGAGGGGTACCTGGAGCTCGCCGACCGGCAGCGGTCCGAAGGTCGCGACCACCGTCGACTGCACGGCGGTCTCGGTGATCTGGACGACCGCGAGGACCAGGACGAGGGCTCCGGCGCCCACGGCCACCAGACCCGCCAGCGCCCGCCGGCGTCGCAGGAGCAGCCCCGTGAGGGCCGCGAGCGCAGGCAGTAGCACGGTCAGCTGCACCGTCGCCTCGGTGAGCACAGTCACCGGGCGGCCTCCTGCGGTCGGTCCTCGTCGGCGAGCTCCGGGGTCCGGGTGAGGTCGATGTGGCCCTGCAGGCGGAACATAGCCAGCACGACGGCGAGGGCGACACAGATCTCGGCCGCGGCGATGGTGATGACGAAGAGGGTGAGCGACTGCCCGGTCTGCAGCGGCGAGCTGTCCTTGGCCCCCAAGGCGACGAGCATGACGTTGGCCGCGTTGAGGATGAGCTCGACGCCGATGAGCACGAGCACCGCGTTGCGCCGGGCGAGCACGCCGTAGGTGCCGGCGCCCGCGAGGACGGCTGCGAGCACCATGGGCAGCCAGAGGTGGATCACGCCGAACCCCCGCCGCGTCGTCGCCGGGGCAGTCCCGCCCCCGCGACCTTGGCCAGTGCGAAGGCGCCGATGAGAGCCGCGAGCAGCAGCACCGACAGGAGCTCGAAAGGCCACACCCACGTGCCGAAGACCGCGGCGGCCACCGCCTGCGTCGACCCGTTGGCGGAGGCCACCGGCGCCTCGCCCACGAGGGGCACGAGGGTGGCCGCGAGGAGCGCCGCGACGGCGACGCCCAGCACCGCCGCGAGCAGCCGCTGCCAGACAGGGGTGGCGAGGTCGCGGTTCGGGCCGATCGGCGCCCGGGTCAGCATGAGGGCGAAGAGGACGAGCACGACGACGGCACCGACGTAGACGAGCACCTGCACCAGGGCCACCAGCTCGGCCCCGAGGACGACGTAGCAGCCGGCGACGGTGCCGAGGCAGACGACCAGCCACAGGGCTGCGTGCACGAGGTGACGGGTCGTCACGGCGAGCACCGCGCTGGCGGCGGCGATGACGCCGATCAGCGCGAAGACGACGTCGCGGGCCGTCATGCCGGCTCGGCAGGACTGGACGGGCCGGGCCGTGCGGTGCGCGGCAGGGGACGTTCGCGCGGTGCGCTGCGGGGGGGCCGGCTGGCCGCCGCGACCTCGGCCGGATCCGCGGCGTGCTCGTCGAGCGCGGGCGGCGGCGGCACCGTCTGCATCCACTGACCGAGCCGGTCCTTCTCGTGCAGCAGGTCGCGGATGTCGGTCTCGGCGTACTCGAACTCCGGGCTCCAGTGCAGCGCGTCGAACGGGCATACCTCGATGCAGATGCCGCAGTACATGCAGAGGGAGAAGTCGATGGCGAACCGGTCGAGGACGTTGCGCTGCCGCTCGCGGCCGCTCTCCGTCGTGGCCGGCAGCGTCTCCTTGTGGGAGTCGATGTAGATGCACCAGTCGGGGCACTCGCGCGCGCACAGCATGCAGGACGTGCAGTTCTCCTCGGTGAGCGCGATGACGCCGCGCGAGCGGGGCGGCAGGGCGGGCTTGGTGTCGGGGTACTCGGCCGTATGCGTCGGCCGGGCGAGCGTCTTCGCGGTGGTGGCGAGGCCCTTGAGCAGGCCGGGGACCGGCGAGCGCCGGGACTCCGGGCTCATCGGGTCACCACGACGACGGCGCCGGTGAGCGCGACCTGCGCGATGCCGGCGGGCACCAGCCAGACCCAGGCGAGCCGCTGCAGCTGGTCCTCGCGCAGCCGGGGCCAGGCGACCCGGAACCAGATGATGACCACAGCGATGACCAGTCCCTTGAGCAGGGTCCAGACCCAGCCGACGGCTTCGGGACCTGGCCCGCGCCACCCGCCGAGGAACAGGACCGCGAAGAGCAGCGACATCAGGACGATGCCGGCGTACTCGCTGAGCAGGAAGAAGGCGAAGCGCAGCCCGGTGTACTCGGTGAACGCGCCGAACACGATCTCGGAGTCGGCGACGGGCATGTCGAACGGAGGGCGCTGCAGCTCGGCGAGCGCGGCCGTGAGGAACACGACCGCGCCCGGCAGCTGCCAGAGCAGCCACCACGGGCTCCACTCCCGCACGATGCCCGTGAGCGAAAGGGTGCCGGCGGCGAGCGCGACCGACGCGACGGTGAGGACGACGGGCAGCTCGTAGGAGAGCAGCTGGGCGGCCGAGCGCATGGCGCCGAGGAGGGAGTACTTGTTGGCGCTGGACCAGCCGGCCATGAGGGTGCCGAGGATGCCGACGCCGGCCAGCGCCACGACGAACAGGGCGCCGGCATCGACGTCGGCACCGACCACGGTGGGCGACAGCGGCACGACGCACATCGCCACGAGGTAGGGGATCAGTGCCACCGCCGGCGCCAGCTTGAAGACCGTGCGGTCGGCGGCGGCGGGGACGACGTCCTCCTTCTGCACGAACTTCACCCCGTCGGCGACGAGCTGGGCCCACCCGTGGAAGCCACCGGCATACATCGGCCCGAGGCGGCCCTGCATGTGGGCCATGACCTTGTGCTCGGTCTGGCCGACGAGCAGCGGCAGGACCAGAAAGGCAGCCAGCACGGACACCGCGCGGATGACGACCTCGAGGACGCTCATCGCGGACCCCACTCAGCAGGGGGTACGCCCGGGGCCTGGACCCGCCGGCGGCCCGGGGCGCGCGCGGTGTCGTGCCCCTCCCCCGGCTCCTTGGCTCCCGGCCACGGCTTGGACGCCCGGGCCGCGAGGACGAAGGACTTGCGCAGGGGGGTGCCCTCGAAACCGTCGGGCAGCAGCAGCGGTCGCAGGCCGAGGCCGGTGCCGTCGTCGAACCCGTCGACCGCGATCCCGAACATCTCGTGCGTCTCCCGCTCGTGCCAGGCCGCCCCGGCGAACACCGGCGTGAGGCTCGGCAGGGCGACGCCCTCCGCCAGGCGGGTGCGCTGGAGGTGACCGCGCAAGGCCCGCGGGGTCGACACGTCGAGCAGGTGCAGGACCACGTCGAACCCCGGAGCGTCCTCGGCGTCCGTCTCGTCGACCGCGGTGAGCCAGTCGAAGAAGGTGAACCCCTGGTCGCGCAGGTCCTCGGCTGCGCGGCGCCACTCCGACGGCGCGACGTCGAGGCACGGTTCGGCAACGCCGAGCGCCTCGCCCACGGGGAGCCGGGGGGTCACCGGTCGTCCTCCGGCCCGTCGGTGAGGTCGAACAGGTCGTCGGCGAGGTTGCCGCGACCGGGACGGATGACCTGGGTCGGGGGGCCCCGGCGAGGCCGCACCGGAGGGCCGGGCTCAGCGGTCGCGGCCGGGTCGGCGGGCGGGCCGGCCTCGACAGGGATGGCGACCGTGGGCGGGCCGCCCCTCGCCGGCGCGGGCTGCGGGTCGCCGGGGCGGCGTACGAGGGGGTCCCCGCGGCCGGGCACCGTGGCCGTGCCCGGCGCGGCGGGTCCGGCGGCTCGGGTGGCTCCGGCGGTCTCCGGCGTGAGCAGGGGCCGCTGCACCTCGGCGGCGGAGGCGACCCGGCCCCCGGCATACCGGCGCTGGATCGAGCGGCCGCTGAGGGACTCGGCGGCGATCTTCGCCTGGAGCGCGACAATCCCCTGCAGCAGCGCCTCCGGGCGCGGCGGGCAGCCGGGCACGTAGACGTCGACGGGGATGATCGTGTCGACGCCCTTGGTGACGCAGTAGGAGTCCCAGTAGGGGCCGCCGGAGTTGGAGCACGCGCCGAACGAGATGACGTACTTCGGCTCGGGCATCTGGTCGTAGAGCCGGCGGACGGCGGGGGCCATCTTGTCGGTCACGGTGCCCGACACGACCATGAGGTCGGCCTGCCGCGGTCCGGGGGCGAACGGGATGACGCCGAGCCGGATGAAGTCGTGGCGGGCCATGGACGCGGCGATGAACTCGATGGCGCAGCAGGCGAGCCCGAAGTTGAAGACCCAGAGGCTGTAGCGGCGACCCCAGTTCAGGACGACCTTGATGGGCTGGGGGGCGTGCTCCCCGAGCGGCCCGACGCGCGGAGTGGGCAGGTCGACGGTCATCTCACACCCAGCGCAGCAGGCCGCGCCGGGCCGCATGGGCCAGCCCGACGACGAGGACGGTGATGAAGATGCCCATCTCGACCAGGCTGGCCTTGCCCAGCTGGGCGTCCCGGATCACCGTCGCCCACGGGAAGAGGTAGACGGCGTCGACGGCGAAGATGACGTAGAGGTAGGCGTAGACGAAGTAGCGGACGTTGGTCTGCGCCCAGCCCGTGCCGATGGGGTCGACGCCCGACTCGTACGTCGTCAGCTTGGCCCGGGTCGGGGCGCGCGGCGCAAGGAGCCAGCGGGCTCCGGCCGCCGCCGCGACGAGGAGGATGCCGGCCAGGACGACGGCCCCGACGACGGCGTACCCGCCCATCAGCCATCTCCCGGGGTCATGACCGCCACCCTAGCGAGCGTCCGGTAGCGCGGCTCGGATGCCGCGGGCCCGGGACCGGGCGACCTAGGTCTCGTTATGGACGCGCTTTGCCGTGTGTGCAGGTCGATCGAGGAGGGCTGGCCGGTACCGTGTCGATCGGGTCGTGCTGGTACCGGGCGGGGCGCCTCCCGAAGGGACCGTCGCGGCCGGGGAGCACAAGGGGGAGGCGTGGACGCCATCTTGGCC
>JBDSYO010000548.1:0-6553 GCA_039925625.1 Lapillicoccus sp.
CACGGAATTTGCTGCTTGCCCAACATGAGGAGTGCCGCGCACGGAATTCCGCGCGGGGCACTCCTCATGTTGGAGAGCGCGAGTCCACAGCGTGCGCTGCGCTCCTATTGGGCAGAAAAGGAGGCGCCGGGAAGGCAGTTCACGAGGGGGCCGGTGTCGTCGCGGAGGGAGGTCCCTGCTAGTCCTCGGACTTCTCCGAGCTGAGGCCCTGCTTGATGAGATCCATGACGGTCGAGTCGGCGAGGGTCGTCACATCACCCACCTCGCGGTTCTCGGCGACGTCGCGCAGCAGCCGCCGCATGATCTTGCCGGAGCGCGTCTTCGGCAGCTCCTTGACGATCATGATCTGGCGGGGCTTCGCGATGGGACCGATCTCCTTGGCCACGTGCTGGCGCAGCTCCTGCACGAGGGCCTCGCCCTCGCCCGGCTCGTCGGCCTCCTGCACCGCCTCGCCGCGCAGGATGACGAAGGCGCAGACCGCCTGCCCCGTCGTCGCGTCGTTCGCCCCGACCACGGCGGCCTCGGCCACCTTGGGGTGCGAGACGAGCGCCGACTCGATCTCCGTCGTCGAGAGCCGGTGACCCGAGACGTTCATGACGTCGTCGACCCGGCCGAGGAGCCAGATGTTGCCCTCCTCGTCCTTCTTCGCACCATCTCCGGCGAAGTACAGCCCCGGGAACCGCGACCAGTACGTCTCCTTGTAGCGGTCCGGGTCGCCCCAGATGCCGCGGAGCATCGCCGGCCACGGCTTGTCGACGACGAGGTAGCCGCCGCCGCCGTCGGGCACCGACTTCGCCTCGTCGTCGACGACGTCGACCGAGATGCCGGGGATGGCCTTCTGGGCCGAGCCCGGCTTCAGCGCCGTGACACCCGGCAGCGGGCTGATCATGATGCCGCCGGTCTCGGTCTGCCACCACGTGTCGACGACGGGCGCCTGGTCGGCACCGATGACGCGCCGGTACCAGATCCAGGCCTCGGGGTTGATCGGCTCGCCGACGCTGCCGAGCACGCGCAGGGACGAGAGGTCGAACTTCTGGGGGATCGACTCGCCCCACTTCATGAAGGTGCGGATCGCCGTCGGCGCCGTGTAGATGATCGAGACCTTGTACTTCTCGACGATCTCCCACCAGCGGCCCTGGTGCGGGGTGTCGGGGGTGCCCTCGTACATGACCTGGGTTGCGCCGTTGGCCATCGGCCCGTAGACGATGTAGGAGTGGCCGGTCACCCAGCCGATGTCGGCGGTGCACCAGTAGACATCCGACTCGGGGTGCAGGTCGTGGACGACGGAGTTCGTGTAGGCCGCCTGGGTCAGGTAGCCGCCGGTGGTGTGGAGGATGCCCTTCGGCTTCCCGGTCGTGCCGGACGTGTAGAGGATGAACAGCGGGTGCTCAGCCTCGAACCCCTGCGCGGTATGCGTGGCGTCGGCCTTCTCGAGCGCCTCGTGCCACCAGACGTCGCGGTCGTTCCACGCGACGTCCTGCCCCGTGCGCCGGACGACGAGAACGTGCTCCACCGGGGTGCCCTCACGGTCGACGGCCCCGTCGACAGCCGGCTTCAGGGCCGCCGGGGCCCCACGCCGGTAGCCGCCGTCGGCAGTGATGACGACCTTGCACTTCGCGTCCTGGATGCGGGAGTTCAGCGCCTCTGCGGAGAACCCGCCGAACACCACCGAGTGCGGGGCGCCGAGCCGGGCGCAGGCCAGCATCGCGACGGCCGCCTCGGGGATCATCGGCAGGTAGATCGCGACGGTGTCGCCCTTACCCACGCCGAGGTCCTGCAGCGCGTTGGCAGCCCGCTGCACCTGCTCGTGCAGCTCGGCGTACGTGATGTCGCGGGTGTCGCCCTGCGGCTCGCCGACGAAGTGGATGGCCACCCGGTCGCCGTTCCCGGCCTCCACGTGCCGGTCGACGCAGTTGTAGGCCGCATTGAGCTCGCCGTCGGCGAACCAGGTGGCGAACGGGGCCTGGCTCCAGTCGAGCCCCTGCGAGAAGTCCTTGTTCCACGTCAGCCGGGTGCGGGCCTGCTCCGACCAGAACCCGTCGTAGTCGGCCTCGGCGGCTGCGTACAGCTCGGCCTGGCCGTTGGCCTGCGCGGTGAAGTCGGGGTCGGGCGGGAAGGACCGGTCCTCGTGGCCGAGGTTCTCGAGGGCCTTCTGGGACTGCTCGTTCGACTCTTGCGGCACGGGGGCTTCCTCCTGCGACGGTGCGGGACCTGTCCAACTGCTTCGGCCAACCTACTCAAGCGGGCGGACCCGGCCTCGGGCAAGGTGGGCCGTCCCCCACTCCGACGGGCGGCCGATCCGGGCGACGAGCGGGGCGGTCCCGCGCCCACCCGGTCATCCGACCGCGGTGAGCAGCATCCGCGCGCGCGGTCGGCGGCGAACATAGGGGTATGAGCGACCTCGTCTACCGCGTCGTGGTGGCCGCATCCAAGGCGGTCTTCCGCGGTCTCGGTCTGCGCATCGAGGTCCGTGGAGCCGAGCACCTCCCCGAGTCCGGCGCGGCCGTGCTGGCCAGCAACCACGTGAGCTTCCTCGACTTCACCTTCGTCGGGGTGGTCGGTGACCGACGCGGCCGCTACGTGCGGTTCCTCAGCAAGGAGGGCGTCTTCGCCAACCCCCTCGTCGGTGCGGGGATGCGCGCCATGGGCCACATCAGCGTCGACCGAGCGCACGGCGAGGTGGCACTGCGCAGTGCCGTGCACGCCCTGCGTCGGGGCGAGGTGGTCGGCGTGTTCCCGGAGGCGACGATCTCGCGCTCGTGGACCCTGCGCCCGTTCCGCCCAGGCGCGGCCGCGATGGCCGTCTGGGAGCAGGTGCCTCTGCTGCCGGTCGTGGTCTGGGGCGGCCAGCGCATCCTCACCGTCGGCGGGCGCTTCGGCCTGCGCCGCGGTCGGGCGATCACGATCCTCGTCGGCGAGCCCCTCCACCCGGCCCCGGGAGCGGACCCGGTCGAGGTCACGCGCGCGCTCCGCACCCGCATCGACGACCTGCTCGAGGAGGCCATGGACACCTACCCGGACCGGCCCCGTGACCCCGACGACCGGTGGTGGGTGCCCCGGTCCCGCGGTGGCACCGCCCCGACGCCGCAGGTCGCCGCCGTGCTCGACGACGCTGCGATGTGGGGCTCCGCGCGTCCGGTGCGCCAGCCGTCGGCCTGAGTTCTTGCTGAGCCCTTCCTGAGCTCGGTGCGGGCGCAGGTGAACAGTGGCTGAACACCTTCGCGCGAGCCTGTCGCGGGGGGTGCCCGCGGCTCGACACTCGCCTCATGACCACTGCCACCGTCATCCTCCTGCTCGTGGTGGTGACCGCTCTCGCCTTCGACTTCACGAACGGCTTCCACGACACCGGAAACGCGATGGCGACCTCCATCGCCACCGGTGCGCTGCGCCCCCGGATCGCCGTCGCCCTCTCGGCGGTCCTCAACCTCGTGGGCGCCTTCCTCTCCGTGGAGGTCGCCCTCACGGTGACCAACGCCGTCATCAACATCCAGGACAGCAAGGGCGCCCCCAAGCCCGACCTCGTCGCCGACAACGGGTATGCGCTGCTGCTCATCATCCTGGCCGGCCTCGTGGGCGGCATCGTCTGGAACCTGCTGACCTGGCTGCTCGGCCTGCCCTCGTCCTCGTCGCACGCCCTCTTCGGCGGCCTCATCGGTGCCGCCATCGCCGGGCTGGGCCTCAGCGGCGTCAAGTGGACCGGCGACGGCAGCAAGCTCGACGGGGTGCTGGGCAAGGTGGTGCTGCCCGCCCTCGTGTCGCCGGTCATCGCCGGCGTCGTCGCGGCGGTGGGCACCTGGCTCATCTTCCGCGTGGTCGCCGGGGTGGCTGAGCGGTTCACCGACCAGGGCTTCCGGTGGGGCCAGATCGGCAGCGCCTCGCTCGTCTCGCTCGCTCACGGCACCAACGACGCCCAGAAGACGATGGGGGTGATCACCCTGGCGCTCATCGCGGCCGGCGACTGGACCGACACATCGTCGGTGCCCCTGTGGGTCAAGGTCGCCTGCGCCCTGGCCATCGCCGCCGGGACCTACATCGGCGGCTGGCGGGTCATCCGCACGCTGGGCAAGGGTCTGGTCGAGATCTCCCCGCCGCAGGGCATGGCCGCCGAGAGCGCGTCCGCGGCCGTCATCCTCGCCTCGAGCCACCTCGGCTTCGCCCTCTCCACCACCCACGTCGCCACCGGGTCGATCCTCGGCAGCGGCGTCGGCAAGCCCGGTGCGCAGGTGCGCTGGGGGGTCGCCGGCCGCATGGTCGCCGCCTGGCTCATCACGCTCCCGGCGGCGGCGCTGGTCGGGGCAGCCATGTGGTTCGTGGGGCACCTCGTCGGCGGGGTGGGCGGGCCGATCGTCGTCTTCGTCATCCTCGCGGCCCTCGCCACCTCCATGTACCTGCGCTCGCGGCGCCAGCCCGTGCACGCCGGGAACGTCAACGACGACTGGGACGGTGGGGTCGCCCCCGCGACCAGCCGTGAGCTGGAGGAGGCCCGATGAACAACGTCACCCTCGCCCTGGACGGCGCCTGGAAGGTGCTGCTGACCAGTCTCGTGCTCGGGGCCGGCCTCCCCGTGCTCTTCGCCGCCGGCGTCCGGTCCATGGCGCTCGGAGCCGGTGGAGACGCCGAGGTCGATCACGCGCGGCCGCGACCGGCCGGCCGAGCGCTCGCGGTCCTGTGCTTCCTCGTGGTGCTCGCCGGGGTCGCCTTGGGCATCACCATCGTCGTGGCGTCCGGCTTCGGCAAGGCCGTCTCGTTCGCCCACATCTATCCCACGATCGTCAGCAAGTGAGGATGCACCCATGGCTCTGAACGCCCGCCTGCGCGGGGTCGTCGACTGGTTGCTCGAGGGTTACCCGGCCGGCGTCCCACCGAAGGACTACATCCCGCTCATCGCGCTGCTGCGTCGCCGGCTGACCGACGACGAGGTGGCCGCCATCGCGACCGAGATCTCCGACCTCGGCTACGACGTGGCCCAGCCCGCCGACATCAGTGTGAGCATCACCAAGCTCACCGACGCCCTCCCCTCCGACGAGGACATCGCGCGCATCGAGAGGCACCTCAACCAGCACCACGACTGGCCCGCCGAAGCCTCCTGACCACGCCGCCGCTCCTGGACCGCATCGCCGCTCCCCGACCGCATCGTCGCTCTCCGACCGCTCCGCCGCGCACTTCTCAGCACGTGTTGACTTGTTCGCGGCAGGAGTCGGAGATGTCCGTTAACAAGTCAGCACGTGATGAGTTGTCCCGCCGCAGGAGGCCGCTCGGACTCGCGCCGAACCGGGCCCAGACGCCGGTATGCCCGGTGCCCCCTGAGTGGGGCACCGGGCATACCGCCCTAGCGGTGGTGCTGGGTCAGCTCACGGCCTCGAGGGCGTCGACGAGGCCCTCACCGAAGTAGCTGTTGTTGCTGTCCGGCCCGACGCAGACCGGGCCACCGGTCGCGGCGCTGCAGGCGTGGTCGTCGGCCTGCATCCGCAGCTTCTCCACCATCTGGGCCGGAGCCCACGAGGGGTGCGCCGACTTCATCAGGGCGAGGACGCCGGCCACATGTGGCGAGGCCATCGACGTGCCACTGATCGATGCGTATCCCGAGGGGGCGCTGGTGCGCGGGAACGTCGACAGGATGTTCGAGCCCGGAGCCGCGACGTCGATGACGCCGAGTCCCCGGTTGGAGAAGCTCGAAAGCCGGTACTGGAGCGTGCCGGCCGGGAAGCGCTGCACCGACGAGACGGTCACGACGCCGTCGAGCTCGGCCGGGATGTCGTTGCAGCCGCTGTTGAGGGTGCGGACCACGGGGGTGCCGTCGTCCGGGCTGCCGGTGTCCTTGAAGGACGACTTGTCGGCCAGGTCGTGCGCCGAGTTGCCCGCGGCCGCGGCGTGGACGACGCCCTGCTTGGTCGACCAGGCGACGGCGCGACGCACCGCCTCCTTGGCGGCGAGCTGGTCGGGCTGGTCCTCGCAGTAGAACTCGAACGGGTCGACGTAGTAGCTGTTGTTCGTCACGTCCATGTGCTTCAGGCCGGCCCAGACGAAGCCGCAGACGGCGTACTCGGGGTAGATGAACCCGTCGTCATTGACGACCTTGACCGAGGCCAGGCGCACGTTCGGGGCGACGCCGACGATGCCGATGCCGTTGCGGGCGGCGGCGATGGTGCCGGCGACGTGGGTGCCGTGGTATCCACCGGGGGCCTTGCTGTCGTACCAACCCGTGGGGGACAGGTCAGGACGGCCGGCGTCGGTGCAGTTCACCGAATCGGCGACGTCGATGTTGGCCTGCAGGTCGGGGTGGGTCGGGTCGATGCCGCTGTCCAGCACGCCGACGAGCACGTTGCGCGATCCGTCGGTGATGGCGTGGGCCTGAGGGGCCTTGATCATCTGCATGTCCCACTGCTCGGCCTCGCGGGGATCGGCCGCACCGCCGGGGGTCGGCTGCTCCGAGACGTCGCCGTTGGCCGGCTTCTTGGCCCCCTGCTTGTAGCTCGATGCGCCACGGCTCCAGGCCGCGCCCGCGCCTTCCGGCGTGCCCTCGCTGACCCCGACCGTGCGGGAGGCTCCGACG
>JBDSYO010000549.1:0-2815 GCA_039925625.1 Lapillicoccus sp.
AGGTAGGCCTGCTCGCCCGCCTGCTCGGCGTCGACGACCCGCGTCTGCCGCCCCGGGAGCACCGCGTGCGACCGCCAGCCCAGGTTGTGCAGCACGTGGTCCCCGACGCGCAGCTCGCGTCCGGTGCCGTCGGCGGCCGACCCGTCGACCTGCTCGACCACTCCCACCGCTCCGCCGTCCATGGGCGCGTCGAGGGCGAACGGCGGTACGTACGAAGGGGAGTCGTTCATCCGGCCGCGCATGTAGGGGTCGACGGACAGGAAGGTGTTGCGCACGAGGACCTCGCCGTCACCCGGGTCGGGCAGCGTGACGGTGACGAGGCGGGCGTCGTCGTCGACCGGCTCGCCCTGGGGGCGACGGACGAGGTGCCATTCACGGGACTCGGGCATGGGACTCCTCAGGGGTTGGTGCGCGAAGAAGGGCGGGTCACCAGCCGAACGTGCCGGGACCTCCCTTGAACGGTCCCACGACCTGGGCGGTGATCCAGCCGCCGTAGAAGCCGCCGTCCTGGGGCTGCACCACCTCGCCGTCGACGGTGCACCGGTCCATGGCGCCGGGCATGACCGAGACGTGCTCCACGATGGCGTCGTAGCCCGGGGACGGCGTCCGGTACGTCCAGCCGGCTCGGGCCGCGCGCCGGCCGCCGGCGACGACGTCGAAGTAGGACGCGTCGCCCTTGAACTCGCAGTAGGTCGTGCCGGCCACCGGCTCGAGCGTGCCGTCGGCGAAAGCGGCATACGGAAGGTAGTACGCCGGGGGGTGGCTCGTCTCGAGCACCCGCAGCGCCGCGCTCGTGCGGGCGACGACGACCCCGCCGAGGACGACCTCGACGAGCTCGGTGGTGGGTTCGACGCGGGGCGGCCGGGGGTAGTCCCAGACCGACTCCTGTCCGGGGCCGGGGGGGACGCGGCGGATGGCTGCCATGAGGGCATCATCCCCCAGACGTCTGGCCGGCCTGGGGAATCGACTTGGAGGGGTCGGCGTTGACGGTCATACTGAAGGTTCTTGACAACTGCACAGCGTGACGTGGACATCCCCTAGGGGGTGATCGGTTTCGACGGTGGTCCTGTCACCAGGAGAAGCGGGCCGAGGATGCACGGTTATCTCGTTAACGACCCGTGCAAACCCATAGGTGCCAACTCCAAGAGCACCGACCTCGCCCTCGCCGCCTGAGCGAGCGCATAGGTCCGTCAGCCTGAGGTAGTTCTCGACTCAGTGTCTGGCGTCAGCTAGAGAACTTGCTGCGCAGTCATGTCGGGGGGCTGCGCGGGACTCTTACTCGACTGGGCCTGTCAGGGAACGTGTGCGCGCGAGCCCTGGGGCCGAGAAAATCCATAGCGCACTGCGCCCGGAGAAGTCCTGGTCTCATGTCATCGGACGCGGGTTCGATTCCCGCCACCTCCACTCGACGCCGCCTCGTGCGGTGCGGGTGGCACGTCACGCCTCGCGGTCAAGCGAGAACGGCCCGGTCACCTCGCGGTGGCCGGGCCGTTCTCGTGCGGTGTTCGCGTTCTGGCGGGGTATGCCGGTCAGCCGACGGTCTCGGCGGCCTCGGCAGGCGCGTCCTTGCTCTCCGCCAGCTGCGCCTTGACGACGTCCATGTCGAGCGTGCCCACCTGGTCGACGAGCGACTGCAGCGCGTCCTTGGGCAGCGCGCCGGCCTGGCGGAAGACGAGGATGCCGTCCCGGAACGCCATGAGGGTGGGGATCGAGGTGATGTTCACGGCGGCGGCGAGGGCCTGCTCGGCCTCGGTGTCGACCTTGGCGAAGACGATGCCGTCGTGCTGCTCGGACACCTCGTCGTACACGGGTCCGAAGCGCTTGCACGGGCCGCACCACTCGGCCCAGAAGTCGACGAGAACGGTGCCGTTCTCGAGGACGGTCTGCTCGAAGTTCGCTGCGGTCAGCTCAGTCGTGGCCATGTTCGGTGAACCGCTGGTGGGCGGGCGGCATTCCCGGACCGGCTCACGACGCCGCGGACTCGCGCTCGTCGTGTCCGCGGCCGTCGAGCGCCCACGTCACGGTGACCGACGCCGCGACCGTCTGCTCACCCGCCTCCACCGGCATCGACGGCGCCGCCGCGGCCATCGACATCCGCATCCCGGGCGCCGGGGCGGTTCGCCCCGCCCCCTCGACCACCGACACGACGGCACCCAGGGTCGCGTCGGCCAGCGCGGCGTACTGCTGGGCCTTGCCCCGCGCGTCGAGGAAGGCTGCCGAGCGGGCCTCGTCCTGCAGGGCGGAGACGTCGCTGAGGTCGAGCTGGATCGAGTCCACCGACAGGGCGTTGCCGGCGACGGCCGCCACGGCGTCGACCACCGCGCCGACCTGGTCCATGGCCCGCACGACCACGGACAACCGGTGCTGGGCCTGGTAGCCGACGACGTGCTGTCCGTCGCGGTCGTAACGGGGATGCACTCCCGCTCCCGTCGACCCGATGTCGGACCCGTCGACCCCGAGCCCGCGGGCCGCCTCGCCGATGGCCTGGACGCGGCCCCCGACGTCACGCAGCGCCGACGAGACGTCGGCGCCGTCACAGCTGACGCCGAGCGCCAGCCGGACCACGTCGGGGGTTGCCGTCGACCGACCCGTCCCGGTCACCTGCACGATGCGGGGGTGCTTGGCCATGCTGCACGCTACCGTCCGCGACCCCGTCGCTGCCCGTCTCAGCAAAGGACGGGATTCGCGGACCGGCTGCCGATTCGACCCGCGGGTCGTACCGTGGTCAGGTTGGGACGCGCTCCGGCGGGCCGTGGGGTGACGGGTCGCGCGCGGAGTCGCGAGATGCAGGATCTGGCTATGGGGATACGCATGG
>JBDSYO010000550.1:0-9302 GCA_039925625.1 Lapillicoccus sp.
AGGACCTCGCCGGCGCTGGGCCGCTCGAGGCCCGAGACCAGGGTCAGGGTCGTCGACTTGCCGCACCCGGTCGGACCGACGACCGCGCAGAACTGACCGTCCTCGACGGTCATCGACAGGTCCTCCAGCGCCGTGTAGGTCCCGCCGTCGGCGGTGGCGAACTTCTTGGTCACGTGTCGCAGCTCGATTGCTGGCATCAGGGTCACCTCCTCGTTGAGTGGCGTCACCGTAGGAGCGCCCAGAGGCCCCTCGCGCGCTTGTGAGGGTTGGCGCAGTAAGCCGCGTAACAGATGGTTTTGTGCAATCCGCTCAGCCATGCTGGTGGGACGTCAACACGCCCGGACACGGCAGTCGCGAGCGGTCAGGAGCCAGATGAGGCACGGCAAGACCCTGGCTGCCCGCATCCTCGTCGCCGTGCTGGGCATCGTGGCGGCGACCATGGCCATCGGCGCCGCCCTCGTGGCCCGGCAGACCGCGCTGCTCACCGACGAGCAGGCCATGGTCCAGGCCAGGAGCATCGCCGTCACGGTGGCCGCGATGCCGGACGTCGCGGAGGCGGTCACCGGTGGTGACACCGCAACCCTTGTTCCGGCCCTCGCCGAACGCATCCGCAGCCAGTCGCAAGCCGACTACGTGGTCGTCATCGACGCGAGCGGTACCCGCTTGTCGCATCCTCGGCCGGACCTGATCGGCGCCAAGATCCAGGAACCGGTGGTCGCGCTCGACGGCCAGACCCATACCGGGATCGACGATGGTGACCTCGGCCGGTCGGCCAACGTCCGCGCCCCGATCGTCGATGCATCCGGCCACCCCGTGGGCGAGGTCTCGGTAGGGATCCTCGAGTCGACAGTCAACACCCGGTCGGCCCAGCAGGTGAGCGGCTATCTCGTCAGCGGGGGGCTGGCCCTGGTGTTGGGGGTGATCGCTTCACTCGTGCTCGCCCGCACCATCAAGCGCGTGACCTTCGGGCTCGAACCCGCCGAGATCGTCGCCCTGGTGCAGGAGCGTGAGGCCATGCTGCACGGCATCCGCGAAGGCGTACTCGGTCTCGATGCGCGGGGGCGCCTCAACGTTCTCAACGAGGAGGCCCGGCGACTCCTGCAGATCCCGAATGCCCAGCTAGGACAACCGATCGTCGACCTCATGGGCGCTAGCCAGCTCCGCGACATCCTCGTCGGGGACGTCAGTGGCCCCGACCGGGTGGCCGTCACCGACGACCACCTGCTCGTGCTGAACCGGATGCCCGTCGACGTAGGCGGGCGGCCAGCCGGGTGGGTGGTCACCATCCGCGACCGCACCGAGATGGAGGCGCTACTGCGTCAGCTCGATGCGGTTACGGGGCTGACCAACGCCTTACGCGCTCAGGAGCATGAGTTCTCCAACCGGCTCCACGTCCTGTCGGTCCTGCTCGAGCTGGGCGAGACCGCCGAGGCGGCTCGCTACAGCACCGAGCTGCGGACCCGCACGACGCTGGCCGAGGACATCCGCAGCCGCATCGCCCCACCCACGGTCGTCGCGCTGCTGCTCGCCAAGACGACGGTCGGTGCCGAGCGCGACGTCATCGTCGAGCTCGACCCGGCCAGCCGGCTCGAGCACGCCGACGTCGACTCCAGCCCCCTGGTCACGATCATGGCCAACCTCGTCGACAACGCCATCGACGCCGTCGCGGACGACCCGGCCGCCATAGGTCGGCACCCGCGCGGACACGTGCAGGTGCTCCTCACCGAGTCGCAGCACGACGTGCATCTGCGGGTCAGCGACACCGGACCCGGCATTGCCGAGGAGCTGGCCTCGCAGGTCTTCGTCGACGGGTTCACCACGAAGTCCCCACGGGCCGGCTTCCATCGGGGCATCGGACTGGCGCTCGTCCACCGCCTGGTCGCCGGCGTCGACGGCACCATCACCGTCTCGCACGAGAGTGGTGCGGTCCTCGACGTCACCCTGCCCGTGCGCGTGCGGCGGCCGGTCTGATGGAACGTCGGCTCCGCGTGTTGGTGGTCGACGACGACTTCCATGTCGCCCACGCCCACGCCCTCGGTGTCGAACGGCTGCCCGGCTTCGAGGTCGTCGGGGAGGCCCACAGCTGCGCCGAGGCCGAGGTTCTCGTCGCGGAGCGGGCTCCGGACTTGCTGCTCCTCGACATGTACCTGCCCGACGGCAGCGGTCTCGACCTGATCCGCCGACTGACCGCCGGGTCGGACGCCGACGTGGGTCACCCGGACTTCCTCCCCGTCACGGCGGCTCGTGACCTGGACACCGTGCGCAACGCTATGCAGCTCGGCGCCTTCTACTACCTCGTCAAGCCGTTCTCCTTCCTGGCCCTGCGCGAGCAGCTCGAGGCATACCGCTCCTGGACCCAGCATCTGACCGTCGCGACCGAGGCCGACCAGGAGGTGGTCGACGCGTTGTACGGCATCCGCTCCCGCGCTCCCCGACGGGCCGCCCGCCGGCCGTTGCCACCGACCATGACCAAGGTGCTCGACATCGTCACGCAGGCGCCGGGACCGATCGCGACCGCCGAGGTGGCGGAGCAGCTCGGCGCCAGCCGGCCGACGGCGCAGCGCTACCTCGCCGAGCTGCTCCGGCGGCAGCTGGTCGACCTCGACCTGAGCTACGGGGCCACCGGCCGTCCAGAGCACCGCTACCGTCCGGCGGCGCGCTGAGGAGCAGGCCGAGACCCGTGCACCGTCAGCGTCGTCCGAGTTTCGTGGTTCTCCGTCCGGACCCATTCGCGTGCTGCCACCCTGGACGGCACCCTTGCCCCGTCGGCCGTCTCGTGAGGACCCGCCCATGTCAGTGCACCGGCGAACCCTGCGCATCCTGATCGCCGTCGGCCTGGTCGCCGCCGTCACCGCGACGACCGGAGCGTCGGTGAGCGCCGGCCCCGTGGCCGCACGAACGAAGGACACGGGGCAGGCCGACGCGATCCGCCAGGTCGTTCGGCAGGCGATGGCCGACCAGCACATGAAGGCCGCGATCGTCAGCGTCAACATCGACGGCCAGGACGTCATCACCGAGGCGTTCGGCGACACCATCCCGGGCGTCCCGGCGACCACCGACATGTCCTTCCGCAACGGGGCGGTCGCCTTCGCCTACCTCGGGACCCTGCTGCTCCGGTTCGTCGACGATGGCACGGTCCGCCTCGACGACACCATCGACCGGTGGCTGCCGGGGCTCCCGGACGCGAACAAGGTCACCCTCCTGATGCTGGCGAACCAGACCGCCGGGTACCCGGACTTCGAGCAGGACCCGGCCTGGCGCGCGGCGTACTACACCGACCCGTACCACAGCTAGACGTACGAGGAGCGGCTGGCGTACATCGTCGACCCGGCCAAGCGGCCCTTCCCGCCGGGGACGAACTGGAGCTACTCACACTCCAACTTCATCCTCGGTGAGGCCCTGGCGCGGATCGGGAAGCAGCCGCTCGCGAACCTGCTGCAGGAGAGGGTCCTCGAGCCGATGAAGCTGCGCAACACGGTGGAGAGCCCGACCTCGTCCATGCCGTCGCCCTTCCTGCACTCGTTCAGCGCGGAACGCGCCCCCTTCTTCCACGTCCCGGCCGGCACGCCGTTCTACGAGGAGGAGACGTTCTGGAACACCCAGTGGGGCACCCCGATGGGCGCGAACGAGACGAGCACGATCGGCGACCTCGTCACCACCGCGATCGCGACCGGCACCGGCCGGCTGCTCTCGGACGCCAGCTACCACGCGATGACCGACCCCAACCTCCTGGGCTTCGGCCACCCCGACCCGGCCTGCGGCAGTGAGTGTTTCACGCAGACGTACGCCTACAACTTCGGCATCGGTGTCGTCCGCAACGGGAGCTGGATCAAGCAGAACCCGGTCCTCACCGGCTACGCGGCGGTCGAGGCCTACCTGCCGTCGAAGAAGATCGCCATCGCCATCGTCAACACGTATGCGCAGGAGTACTTCCAGGACCCCGCCAACCTCCCGGCCAACCCATCGAACGCCCTCTACGAGAAGATCGGCGCCCTCCTCGCCCCGAACGACGCTCCGCCACCGTTCGTCCACTGACCTCGGGGGCGAGGGCTACCGGAAGGTGCGAGCGAGGTAGCCGGAGATCGCGTCGAGGTCGGCCGCGACCCCCCGGTACCCGACGTACCCGTCCGGCCGGACGACGACCACGGAGCCATCAGTGGCGTCGTAGGCCGCGGCGAAGCTGCCCTGCGCGTCGACCAGGGTCGGCAGCAGCGTCGAGGCCGTGTCGGCCTCGGGCGCGGCGACCAGGTACGCCTCCATCCGGTCGTGCGCGCCGGCGACGGCGACCTCCACGGCGCGCCCCAGCTCGGCAAGGGCCGACGACGAACCGTCCGGCCCCGCGTACCCGATGACGGTGTGCACGTCGCGCCCGAGGACCTCGAACAGGCGCAGCGGGAAGGTGGCGCCGGACCGGACCAGACCTGTCGCGTCCGGAGCCCGGGTGCCGGGCAGCGGCCCCACGTCGGCGCCGCCGATGATGGGGCTCGCGGCGTAGTCGATGAGCAGCTGGCCCTCGCGGCGGATGACGAAGGTGGGGTCGTCCGAGTCGGCGCCGAACCCCTCGCGCGCGCTCCGTAGGGTGCGTCCGACCACCTCCTCACCGACGGGACGGCGCTCGGCGTCGTAGCTGTCGAGGAGACCGGGTGCGGCCAAACCCTGCACGGCCAGGGCCAGCTTCCAGCCGAGGTTGTGCGCGTCCTGGATGCCGGTGTTCATGCCCTGCGCTCCGGTGGGCGGGTGGATGTGCGCGGCGTCGCCGGCCACGAACACCCTTCCGACGCCGTAGCGGTCGACGATCCGGTGGCTGATCCGGAACACCGACGACCAGCGCAGGTTCCGCGCGGTCGTCGGCTCCGGAGCCAGGCGGTCCAGCACGGCCTGGATGTCCTCCAGCCGTGGCTTCCGGCTGCCCTCGAAGCCGTGCGCCACGCCGTCTGACGGGAGCTCGCGGGTCGACAGCTCAGGCGGCGCCAGCATCGACAGCCGATAGCGTCCGGGCCCCTTGATCGGGATCGCCACGAGGGCGTCGACACTGCCGTCGACCAGAGCCCTGGTCGCCCGGAACGCGTAGTCATGGGGAAGGGACCAGTCCATTTCGACGTCGCCCAGCATGTACTCCTCGGCGAAGGCGCCGCCCTCGTAGCTGAGGCCCAGGGTCGAGCGGACGATGCTGTGGGCGCCGTCGGCGCCGACGAGATATGCCGCGCGCACGGACTCGGGACCGTCCGGGCGATCGAGGGTCGCGGTGACCCCGTCCTCGTCCTGTTCGAACCCGGTCAGCCGGACCCCGCGCTCGACCTCGGTGCCGAGCTGGCCCAACCGCTGCTCGAGCACCTGCTCCGTCGCGTACTGGGGGATGCCGACGAACGCGAACGGGATGTCGGGCAGCGCCGGGATCTCCAGCCGGGCCACCTCGGCCCCCTCGGTGTAGACGATCTGGCCCCGGAGTGGGGTCGACTCGTCCAGGGCGTGCCGGGCGACGCCCATCCCCTCGAACACCTCGAGGGTGCGGGGCTGGACGCCGACCGCCTTGGCGTACGGCATGGGCTGGGCGAGCTGGTCGACGACCCGGCAGCCCACATTCCCGCGGCGCAGCTCGATCGCCGCGGTCAGGCCGGTCGGGCCCGCTCCCACCACCAGGACGTCGGTCTCACGCGGTCGATCCATGAGCCATGGACGCTAGCAGCGCCACGGGCCGCGCGGACCGGACTCGCGCCGAACTCGTTCCGGGGCAACGGGTCCCACGGAGGCCAACCGACCGTCACCGAGCCGGGTCGACTGGCGCGACCCCCGGCATACCGGACATCAGGCGCCGTCACGGCGTTCGGGCCAGTCGAGAGGGCCCGTCGTCGACGACGAGGCGCCGTCAACCGGGCGCAACGGATCGCCTGAGCATCTCGGGCCCGAGATCGGCGACGGTCGCCACCCCACACAGGCCCATCGTCAGGTCCACCTCGGCGACGAGGTTCTCCAGGACGGTGCGCACGCCCGCCTCACCGTCGACGGCCAGGCCGTAGACGTGGGGCCGGCCGACGGTCACCGCAGCGGCGCCCAGGGCCAGGGCCTTGACCACGTCGGCGCCCGACCGTACGCCGCTGTCGAGCACCACCGGCATACCGGCGTGACCCGCACGGGCCAGCGCGGCGACGACGTCGACGAGCGCGTCGAGCGACGCGACCGCTCCGTCGACCTGCCGACCGCCGTGGTTGGAGACGATGATGCCGTTCACCCCGAGCTCGGCGGCGCGCACCGCGTCGTCCGGGTGCAGGACGCCTTTGAGCAGCACCGGTAGGCGCGTGCGTCCGCAGAGTGTCGCGAGGTCGGCCCACGACAGGGACGGTTTGGAGTAGATGGCGAGGAAGGTCTCCACCGCGGCCCGGGTGAGGGGCGAGCGGGCGTTGGCGACGAACCCTCCGGGCAGCTCGCGGGCCATCGACGCCAGGGTGCGCAGCGCTCCCGGTGTGGGCCGGGGGCGCGCGGTCGGGACCGATGCGGCGGCGCGCTCCTCGACGAGTGCCCAGAACCGGGGGTCCGACGTGTACTGCGCGATGCCGATGCCTTTGGCGAACGGCAGTGACCCGCGGTCCAGGTCCTGGGGGCGCCAGCCGAGCATCGTCGTGTCGAGCGTGACGACGAGGGCGTCGGCGCCGATCCCCTCGGCCCGTCGGATGAACGAGTCGACCAGCGCCTCGTCGGTCGACCAGTAGAGCTGGAACCACCGCGGTGCGTCGCCCATCGCCGCAGCGGTGACCTCCATCGGAGAGCTGCCCTGGCTGGAGATGACCAGCGGGACGCCCACCGAGGCCGCGGCCCGCGCCACGAGGACGTCGGCGTCGCGGCGCACGATGCCCGCTGCCCCGATCGGTGCGAGCACCACGGGCGTAGGGAGGCGGCGCCCGAACAGGGTGACCGACAGGTCGCGCGCCGACACGTCGCGCAGCATCCGGGGCACCAGGCTCCACTGCGCGAAGGCCTCCCGGTTGCCCCTCATGGTCGCGCCCGTGCCGGCCCCTCCCGCGACGTACGCCCAGGCGTCCTTGGACATCGCCCGTCGCGCCGCGAGCGCGAGCCGCTCCGGGTCGGCCGGGACCCGCGGGCGACGGCCCAGAGCACCCGCCCGGTAGACCGCGTTCTGCCGCGCGCGGCCGGGGCCGAGCGGGGCCGGGGTGGACGGGGCGGGTTCGCTCACGCGTCGGACGCTACCGGTGCGGGGACGTGCGAGCAGAAGCGTCGGCCGCGGCTGTCAGACTCCCCCCATGGCGGGGGTGGAGCTGGCGTCGCGCACGGGGCGGGGCATCGTCGCGGCGGCGGTGCTCGGGTCGGGCATGGCCTTCCTCGACGGCACGGTGGTCAACGTCGCCCTGGTGCGCATCGGCACCGACCTCGACGCCAGCCTCGCCGACCTGCAGTGGGTGAGCAACGGCTACCTGCTGTCCCTGGCCTCGCTCATCCTGCTCGGCGGCAGCCTCGGCGACCGGTTCGGGCGACGCCGGATCTTCGTCCTGGGCGTCATCGGCTTCGCCGTGGCCTCCGCGCTCTGCGGTGCGGCCCCGACGCCCGGGCTGCTCATCGCCGCGCGCGTCCTGCAGGGGGTGGCCGGCGCCATGCTGACGCCGGGCAGCCTGAGCATGATCGAGGCCACCATCCGCCGGGAGGACCGGGCCAAGGCGATCGGGTCGTGGTCGGGCCTCGGCGGCGTCGCCGGCGCCATCGGGCCCTTCGTCGGCGGGTGGCTCGTGCAGTACGCGAGCTGGCGGTGGGCCTTCTTCCTCAACATCCCGCTCGCCGTGGTCACGGTGCTGCTGGCCCGGCGCTACGTCCCCGAGACCCGCGACGAGCAGGCCGAGCGCGGCCGGTTCGACGTGCTCGGAGCGGTGCTCGCCACCGCCACCCTCGCCCTGACGACCTACGCTCTGATCCAGCACGCCGCCCTGGGGCCGGCCCTCACCACCACCCTTGCCGTCGCGGGCGTGCTGGTCGGTGTCGGGTTCGTCGTCGTGGAGCGATGCACGCATACACCGATGGTGCAGCCGTCACTGTTCCGCGAGCGCCAGTTCACCGGGGCCAACGTCATGACCCTCGTCGTCTACGGGGCGCTGGGAGCGGTGATGTTCTTCCTCACCCTGCAGCTCCAGACCGTGCTGGGCTACGGCCCGCTGCTCGCCGGGCTGGCCACCCTGCCCATGACGGTGCTCATGCTCTTCCTCGCCGCCAGAGGCGGTGAGCTCGGTGCCCGGATCGGTCCGCGGCTCCCGATGACCATCGGCCCGCTGGTGTGCGCGGGGGGCGTCGCCCTCCTCGCGCCGCTTCGCGCCGACAGCTCCTACGTCACCGGTGTCCTTCCCGGCGTCGTCGTCTTCGGGCTCGGCCTGTGCCTGCTCGTCGCCCCGCTCACGGCCACGGTCCTGGCTGCCGCGCCCGACCGGTATGCCGGTGCCGCCAGCGGGGTCAACAACGCCGTCGCCCGCGCGGGGAGCCTCCTGGCGGTCGCGGCCCTGCCGGCGCTCGTCGGGCTCGGCGGTGAGGCCTACAAGGACCCCGCCGTGTTCAGCGGCGCCTTCCGGACGGCGATGTGGCTGTCGACCGCACTGCTCGTGGCGGGCGGGGCCGTGTCGTGGCTGCTCATCCGCAACACGCCCCGGAACGCCCCTCTGGCGTCGACGAGCCCCGACTGAGCCGGCGCCCCCGGTGAGGGGGCGTGCCAGGATTGGGCCGTCCGCGTCGGCCCGCCCGACTCGACGAGCGCGAGGAGCCCGAGATGCCCAGCACCCCAACCTCGACCAGCACGCCGACCAGCACGACGCCGACCGACCTCTCGCCCTATCTCGACGCCGACCTGCAGCTCGACCTGCGGTGGTGGGCCGCGGCCAACTACCTCACCGTCGGTCAGATCTACCTTCAGGCGAACCCGCTGCTGCGCGAGCCCCTCGCCATGGAGCACATCAAGCCGCGGCTATTGGGCCACTGGGGCACGAGCCCCGGCCTGTCGATGATCTACACCCTGCTCAACCGGCTGATCCGCCGCACCGGCTCGGACTGGCTCTACGTCACCGGCCCGGGCCACGGCGGCCCCGCCCTGGTGGCCGCGGCGTACCTCGAGGGCACCTACTCCGAGGTCTATCCCCACATCAGTGAGGACGCCGACGGGGTGCTGCGCCTCTTCCGCCAGTTCTCCTCCCCCGGCGGGATCCCGAGCCACGTCAGCGTGCAGACGCCGGGCAGCATCCACGAGGGTGGAGAGCTCGGGTACGCCCTCGCGCACGCCGCCGGAGCGGCCTACGACCACAAGGACCTGTCCGTCG